>DATHTS010000664.1:0-5137 GCA_035462935.1 Pyrinomonadaceae bacterium | reverse complement strand
TTGGGTTTTGGTCGTCGGCGATGTTAATTCCACGATTGCCTGCGCTCTGGTTTGTTCAAAGCTGGGCGTGAAAGTCGCGCACGTCGAAGCCGGTTTACGCTCGCGCGACCGGACGATGCCCGAAGAAATCAACCGCCTTTTGACCGACCAGATTTCCGATTTGCTGCTCACGCCTTCGCTGGACGGGAATGAAAATTTGAAAGCCGAAGGAATTTCCGAGGATAAAATTCGTTTTGTCGGAAATGTGATGATTGATTCGCTTTTCAGAAATCTGGAAATCGCTGAAAGCTCAAAGATACGTGAAGAACTGAATTTAACGGAAAAATCCTACGTGGTTTTGACGCTTCATCGCCCGTCGAATGTTGATGAAAGGGAAATTCTCGGAGGATTGCTCAATTCGCTTTTGGAAATCAGCGAAAAACTGCCGATTATTTTTCCGGTTCATCCGCGAACGAAAGCGAGAATTTCCGAGTTCGGATTTGCCGAAAAAATTGAAAAATCGAATTTAAAACTTATCGAACCGCTTGGTTATCTCGATTTTATGCGGCTTTACAGCGGAGCGCGGCTTGTTTTAACCGATTCGGGCGGGCTTCAGGAAGAAACTACCGCGCTTGGAATTCCTTGTTTGACCTTGCGTGAAAACACTGAACGTCCGATTACGATTGAAATGGGAACAAATCATCTGGTTGGCACAAATCCCGAAAAAATCAAGCAAACCGCTTTCGAGATTTTGGAAAACAAAAATTCAACCAAAGACGCAAAAATTCCGCCGCTCTGGGATGGCAGAACGGCGGAACGAATTTGTGATGCTTTGTTGGAAATGAAATAGCCGCAAAAAAACACAAAATACGCAAAAATAAATTTTGAGATTTTTGTGTTTTTTTTGCGGCTAAAATTTATTTCTTTCCGCCCGATTCCATCGGATAACCGGCGTTTTTCCAAGCCGCCGTTCCGCCGACTAAAGCGTAACCGTTTTCAAATCCTTTTTCTTTCAATTTAGTAACCAGACCGGCACTAGAATGTTCGTCCGGTCAGGAACAATAGGCGATGTTTTTCTTATCCTTCGGGATTTCTTTGTATTTCGCCTCCAAATCTGCTCCCGATATATTGATCGCTCCTTTGATGCGCTCGGCTTGAAAAGCCTCCGCGTTGCGCGTATCAATAAAAACGGCGTTTCCCGCATCGAAATCCTTTTTCGCTCCCGCCACAGTTATGCGCGGCGCGTCATCAACGTGACCGTGTTCGTCAACCTTCGGACCGGTATTTAAATTTGTCGTTCCCGTCGCCTGGTTGCTTGTTTTTGCCGGTTCAATCTTGACCGGCGCAGCTGAATCCTGACATGCGGTTAAAACGCCCAAGCCGATTACGAGAGCGGCAATGACTGAAAAAATATAACGCACTTTATACCTCCAAAATTAAATTTATAAAAATAGCTGTTTATATTACACACTTTCAATGCTCGGTTGTCCATTTGCAACCGGCGTCGGATATTTTCCGCTCCAGCAGGCGACGCACGACGATTCCTTTTCCATACCGATTGCTTTGAGCATTCCATCCATCGAAAGATAGCCCAGAGAATCAGCCTCGATGTAACGGCAAACTTCTTCGACCGACATTTGCGCGGCGATCAAATCCGCCTTGTGCGGCGTGTCAACGCCATAATAACAGGGCGAAACAGTCGGCGGGCAGGAAATTCGCATATGGACTTCGCGCGCTCCGGCTTCACGCACCATTTCGACAATTTTTTTCGATGTCGTGCCGCGCACGATTGAGTCGTCAACCAGAACGACGCGCTGGTCTTTTATTAAATCTTTTATCGGGTTGAGCTTCAAACGCACGCCGAAAGAGCGAATATTCTGCGAAGGCTCGATAAACGTTCGCCCGATGTAATGATTGCGAATGATTGCCTGCCGGTAATTTATCCCCGACTGCCGCGCGTAACCGATTGCCGCCGCCACGCCGGAATCCGGCACGGGAACAACCAAATCGGCTTCCGCCGGATGCTCGATTGCTAACTGTTTTCCCATCTGATGCCGCGATTGATTGACGGATTTTCCGAAAATTATCGAATCCGGGCGCGAAAAATAAACGTGTTCGAAAGCGCACTGCGATTTCGGCTTTTCCGCGAAAGGTCGAAAAGAATGCAAGCCTCGCTCGTCAACAACGAGCATCTCGCCCGCCTCGATTTCGCGCACGTATTCGGCGTCAATCAAATCAAACGCGCAAGTTTCGCTTGCCACGCACCATGCATTTTTCAATTTTCCAAGCACAAGCGGACGAAACCCGCGCGGATCACGCACGACGACGAGAGATTTCGGCGTTAAAAATAAAAGGGAAAACGCGCCTTCGGTTTCGGTTAAAACTTTGGCAATCGCTTCGATAACGTTTTCAGCCTCGCAGCGGGCAATCGAATGCAGAATCGTTTCCGTGTCGGAAGTCGAAGAAAAAATCGCGCCCGCTTTTTCGAGTTCGATGCGTTTCTGAGCGGCAAACGGCAAATTCCCGTTATGACAAACCGCGATTTGCCCGTGCTGGCAAGTAACGGCAAACGGCTGAACTTCCTTAATCGTGTTATGTCCGGTCGTTGAATAGCGCGTATGCCCGATTGCGCTTCTGCCGACGAGTTTTCTCAAAACGTCTTCGTTCAAAACATCCGCAACCAAACCGATTGACCGAAATTGATGAAGCTCCGTGCCGTCAGAGGAAACAATGCCGCACGCTTCCTGACCGCGATGCTGAAGCGCAAAAAGCCCGAGCTGCGTTAAAGTCGAGGCTTCCGCGTGTCCGAAGATACCGAAAACGCCGCATTCTTCTTTGAATTTATCGAGCATAAAATTCATCTGAATCTATTTTGCCAAAAAGAGAAATCAAACCAAAGATGAGCACATAGATTCATACAAATCTATTTTCTTTTTCAATTCGGATTGATTAGCAGATAGATTTTATCTGCTTTATTCATCAGAGTAAATATAACGGAAACCTCTATAACTGTAGAATCCCTTTGATTTTTTATCTCTTTTTTTTATTGTTTTTTAGCAATTTCAGATTTCAGTTTTTTTGAAATGTAATAACCACCAGTTCTAGGAGCCCCTCTAAACTCAACAAGTTCTTTTTCCTTAAGTTGTTTAATATATCTTTCTAAACTGCTAACGGGGATGCCGGTTTTTTTACTGATTTCAATTGTTTTTGTGCCGCCATTTTCCCAGAGTTCAAGGATTACTTGTATCAATTTACTTTTTACGTCCTTGCTTACTCCCTCAATTACTCCCTCAATTACTCCCTCAATCCCCTTAAATGTTTCCTTAGGTTTAATATTATTAAAAAAAGTCAGCTTGACAGTATTTGATTCGGCAGACCAAACAGGTTCCTTAAGCCCCGCTTGTTTGCACACCTCGATAATCTTCAGAGTTCCACTACCAATTTTCTCAATGTAGCCTCGCAAGAAAACAATCTGAGCAATATCAGGATTAACGAGAAAAGATAAGTGACTTTTCTTCAATTTATCGGGACTAAAAGGAAGATTACCGGAATTGGTAATTTCGAGTCTATCGGGAAATATACCTATAAATACCGAACCGTAAATACTTGAATAATTTCGATGTACTAAAGCATTCAATACACCTTCTCGCAAGGCTAATAATGGATATTGTAGATCATCTTTTCTTTGCCAAGTATTATTAGGAAGCTGTTTTATGGACTCTAAGTGAGTTAAAAAGAAATTTTGGATTACATTAATATTCTTGAACAAATTACCTTCTAAAAGTTTATCACCTGTAATAGTAAGATCAGTTTTATCTCGCTTGAAATATGATAATCTTACCCGACATTGAGGTAGGTATTTTGCTGGATGTTTAGCAAATAAGACGACGGCGGCATTGGTAAAATGCCCATTCGCAAATAGCCCGTAATATGTCAAAAAATCCAGAATATCTTCTCTTGCCTCTTTTACTCTTAAATTTGTTAAAGATGCTTTTATAGTAGCTTTGATTTCATCCAAATCCAAATCATCTAATTCTACTCCTAGAACGGGTTGCCGTTCCCAGTGTATTTCTGTTTGTTGGCGATCATGAATGAGTTTGCCAAGTTCTCTAGAAGATGCTTTAACAGTATTCTGAGAGCGCCGGTAAAAAATGCTTCCATCGAAAAGATAAGGTTTTTTTGAACCACTCCAGACCTTTACAGAGATAAGTTCCTTTTTTCCATATTGCTCGGTTGAAACGGTAACGGGAGCTTCAGGGACAATTTCCTGAATCAAATAGGCTTGCAAAGTCTGTGAAATTTGATGAGCATTAGAAACTCCGATAATTTCTCCATTATTACCAACACCAATTAAAATTTGTCCGCCTTCGCCATTCAGAAAACTACAAACAACTTGTGCAATAGTCTTTTTATTGATGGATTGTTTCAGTTCAAGCAGTTCGCTTTCACCTTTTTTAATTAAGTTTTTGATTATCTGCTCGTTATTCATTATTCTGGCTCATCTGTTCGATAATCTCTCTAATGCGATTAATATCTGCAAACTGTGTTTCTATACATTTTAGTATATCGCCCAAACGGAAATATTCATCAACCCAATGACCTATTCTTTCATTCGGTGGAACATCATTCAAAATTGTATCGTTGTATAAATCTATTACACGAATATCATCTATTACATTTGTAGAACGAAATGTGAAATCAGGATTAGATTGATTGTTTTCGTCATACATATATTGCTTCAGCAATTGTCGGGCAATTGTAATATCCCGATGAACTACAAACCAGCGTGGTTTTTTCAGTTCAATTGCTTTGAGCATTTCTTGATGTGTAATCGAAATCTCACCAATAATACCTGAGCCATATTGAGGGCGAATAACACCAAAGAAAATGTCACAAGAAGCAACGGCAAGCAGACAATTTTCCGTGTTTGATTTGCCTGGATGGACAGGGATTGTTTTAAAGTGGGAATTCCAAACTCTGTAACCGTATGTTTGTAAAGTTGAACAAATCTGGTCTAGTTGGTCTTCAAAACCATAAATGGTGGACGCCACCATGATTTTAATTTTTGGTTTGCTTTTTCCACTCATGTATAGTTCTTATCTTGTGAAATCAGTCTACGGGAAGAATTACGCCGCGACACTCGCCAAATCCAATGCGC
>DATHTS010000663.1:0-9773 GCA_035462935.1 Pyrinomonadaceae bacterium | reverse complement strand
CTGTTTCGGAAGAGCCGGAGATGCTGGACGAAACTTATCCGCAGCCGGTGGATATTATTTCGCGCTGGGCTTATTACGCTTCGAAATATTATCAGGAACGCACGGCTTTGGAGAATTTCGAGGGCAAAGGTTTGAAACTGGTTATTTTGAATCCGAGTTTGCTGCTCGGAACGGGCGATGAGAGATTGAGTTCGACAAAGCCTGTTTTGGATTTTCTCGCCCGCAAAATTCCTTACACACCTTCGGGCGGATTGAATTTTGTTGACGCGCGGGATGCGGCGGCGGCTTTTATAAATGCTCTGGAAAACGGGCGGCATCAGGAAAAATATCTGCTTGGCGCGGCGAATATGAAATTCAGCGAGTTTTTCGGGCGTTTGGAGCGGCTTTCAGGAGTTTCCGCGCCGATGTTGCGTGTGCCAAAAAGTTTGGCGATGTCGGGCGCGAATCTTATCAATTCCGTTTTCAAAAATTGGAACTGGGCTTCGCCGGTCGAGCCAAAAGAAGTCGAGCAAGCCGAATATTTCTGGTATTTCGATTCGACAAAAGCGGAAGAAGAATTGAATTTCGCGCCGCGCGATCCGCAGGAAACTTTGCAGGATACGATTTCCTATTTGCGGGAAAACTTTCTTGGCGAGGGAGTTTTTTAAAGAGGCTCCTTGACAATTTGGGGTTAAAAATATCGAGAGAGCGGGTGCTGGGCAGCCCTTCCTGACCTGTTATCTGATTTAGCTTGAATTATAAATCCTCAAATTTAACTCAAGCTAAAGTTGAAAAAGACCTGTTTAATAAATTTGCAGGTCGGGAAGGGCTGCTTGCACCCGCCATACTCTAATTTATTATTCCTTTATTTTTCAAAGAGAAATGGCAGATTCAGTTGTTCAAACCTCAAATTGTTAAAGAGCCTTTAAAGATTTTTCTCTTTCAAATACTCAATTTACAGACATATTCCCGCTTAAGTTACACATCTCAACTCTTCGCAAATCCGGACTGTTGGCTGCAAAACGCGCTGAAAATGTGTTAAAAATTAACCAGACCAACTGTTTTTTTTGAGGGGAATTAAAACAATCAACTACAAAATGAAGAAATTTTACGCTGTTTTTACCAGCCTGTTTTTTATTACGCTTTGTTTTTTTAGCTTTAACGCCGAAGCGCAAAACGAGCAAAATTTAATTTGGGACACGGCTCTGGTGTCGCCGAATATTGTTATCAGTCAAATATATGGCGGGGGCGGCAATACCGGTTCTCCGCCTTATTCACATGATTTCGTCGAGCTTTTCAATCGCGGAAGCGAGCCGGTAAATTTAAGCGGTTGGTCAACACAGTATGCCTCGGCGACGGGCAGCGAATGGCTTGTAACTCCTTTGTCTGATATAACTTTGCAGCCGGGTCAATATTATTTAATTCAATATGCTTCGGGCGGCAATAACGGCGCGGCTTTGCCGACTCCCGATTTGATTGCTCCGACGGTTACCAATAATGCCGGAAATACTTTCGTGCCGAATCTTTCCGCGACGACCGGAAAACTCGCGCTTGTGAATTCGACTGTAAAATTGCCCGCCTCGACTTGTCCGAGCGAGCCGAGCATTGTTGATTTGGTCGGCTTCGGCAGCAACGCAAGTTGTTTTGAAGGCGCGAGAACGCCGGATTTGAGCACGACAACCGCCGGCAAACGAAATGGCGACGGCTGCACGGATTCCGACAATAATGCGAGTGATTTTACAATTATCGCTCCCAATCCGCGAAACACGAGCAGCCCGACGAATAGCTGTAATCTCGGCAGCGTTTTGCAGGCGAGCGGCGCGGCGAATCCGAGCACGGTCGCTCCGGGCGGAAATGCGCTTTTGACGGTGACGGTTTTCCCGGCGACTGCGCCCGCAAGCACGGGGATTTCGGTAATCGGAAATTTACTAAACATTGGCGGCGCGGCAAATCAGCAGTTTTTTGACGACGGGACAAACGGCGATGTTACGGCGGGCGATAATATTTTTTCTTACTTGGCAGCAGTTCCGGCAAATACAGGCGGCGGGTTGACGAATGTTACGGCGGCAATTTCAGACGCGCAAGGTCGGACGGCGAATGTAACAATCAACGTTACTATTAACGCGCCTCCGCCGGATGACAACCCGCTGCTTTTGGGGAATCCGAGCAATGCGACGCCCGACATTGCCAACGAAAACAATTATTTGATGTTCAAGCCGCAATACTCGCTTTCCTACAATCGAAGCCGCGCGACGGCGAATTGGGTGGCGTGGCGGCTCGCAAGCAGTTGGCTCGGAACTACCGACCGCCAGGATGATTTTCGCCCTGATACGGATTTACCGGCAGGTTGGTATCAGGTGATTTCCGCAGATTACACGGGGTCAGGTTACGACCGCGGACATATGGTGCCTTCGGGCGACAGAACGCGCTCGGCGGTTGATAATTCCGCTACATTTTTAATGACCAACATCATTCCGCAGCATCCTGATAACAATCAGGGACCCTGGGCGGATTTTGAAGTTTATTTACGGACATTGGCGACGCAGGGAAATGAGATGTATATTGTTTCCGGCGTTCTCGGAAATATCGGAACAATCGCGCAGGGAAAAATTGTCGTTCCGGCGGCGACGTGGAAAGTCGTTCTGGTTTTGCCGAGCGGAAACAATGATTTGCAGAGAATAAACAAAGCGACGCGGACAATCGCCATCATTGTTCCAAACCAGCCGGTTAATCGTAATGCGGGCTGGCGGGCGTTTAGAACGACTGTGAACGGCGTCGAGGCTCTGACCGGACTTGATTTTTTCTCGGCGGTGCCGAAAAATACGCAGGAATTGATTGAGAGAAGAAGAGACAGAGAATGAAAGGCAAAAGTAAAAAGGTAAAAGTAAAAAATATGACGCGGCTTTTTTTTCATAAGAATTTGTTTTTGCGGATAGCGATATTGCTTTTTGTCGCGAATTTTTCGCTGCTGACGGTTTTCGCGCAAAGAGACCGGGCGATTAACGAAGTTCAGGGCGACAAAAACGTTTCGCCTTTTGAAGGACAGACGGCGCGGTTGACCGGAATCGTTACGGCGCGGCTGAAAACCGGATTTTTTATCCAGACCCCGGATGATAAGGTTGATAATAATCCGAATACTTCCGAAGGAATTTATGTTTACACGCGCACCGAGCCGACGGGCGAGGCGGCTATCGGAAATCTGGTTTCGGTAACCGGAACTATTGAAGAGTTTCGCCCCAAATCCGAGCCGTTGAGCCTGCCGATTACCGAGCTTTCGATGTTTAAAGACCGCGATATTATCAAGGTCGAATCGAAAAACAATCCCTTGCCGAAGCCTGTAATTTTGTCGTTTGCGGATTTCGCTTCCGATGTGATTGACGCGCTGGAAAAATATGAAGGAATGCGCGTGCAGGTCGCGGAAATGACGGTTGTCGCGCCGACGAACGGCAGGGTTGATATAAAAACTTCTTCGTCGCAGTCAAACGGCATCTTCTACGGCGTTTTAAAGGGAATTCCGAGACCTTTCCGCGAGCCGGGAATCGAGATTTACGATTACATTCTTCTTCAGGATAAAGACAAGGAAAAGCTGAAAAAAAGCTATCCGAAAATTCCGGTTTTCGATAATAATCCCGAACGCTTGAGAATAGAAAGCGCGGCGCAACTCGGCGCGCAGACGATTGACGTTCCGGCTTATGCGGAAATCAAAAACCTGACCGGCGTTTTGCATTATGCGTATCGCGCTTACGCGGTTTTGGTTGATGTGGACAGCAAGCATTCGGTTTCAAATCTTGTTAAAGCCGAGCCTTTGCCGGCAACAAATGAACGTCAGTTTTCAGTCGCCGGAATGAATTTGGAAAACTTTTTCGACGACGAGGATGACCCGGCGATAAAGGAAGATTTGGTAACGACGGAGGCTTTTGAGCGGCGAATGAAAAAAATCTCGCTGGCAATCCGGGATTATTTGAAGAATCCTGATGTGATCGGAATTGTCGAGGCGGAAAATCTCGCGGCTTTAAAACGGCTCGCCAAGCGAATCAACGACGACGCGGTTGCCGCCGGAAAACCGAATCCGCAGTATGAAGCGTTTTTGGTTGACGGAAACGACGGTCGCGGAATTGACAACGGGCTTCTGGTAAAAACCGCGCGGGTGAAAGTTTTGGAAACAAAACAGCTTGGGAAAGATGATAAATACAAGCATCCCGAGAAAAAAGACGATGTTTATCTCAACGACCGCCCGCCGCTGATGCTTCGCGCCTCGATTGAAGATTCGAAAACCGGGCAGCCGTTTGAATTTATGGTTGTAGTCAATCACCTGAAATCTTTTCTCGGCTACGACGACCCGAAACAGCAGGACAACGTGCGTTTGAAAAAGCGGCTGCAAGCCGAGTTTCTGGCAAAATTCGTGCAGGAACGCCAAAAGGCGAATCCGAACGAGCGCATTATTTTGCTCGGAGATTTTAACGCATATCAATTCAACGACGGAATCGTTGACCAAATCGGCACGATTATAGGCAAACCAGCCGGCAAGGAAGAAGTAATGAATCCTTCGGAAGATTTTGTCAATCCCGATATGATCAATCTGGTAAATGTTATCAAAGCCGACCAGCGTTATTCGTATGTTTTCGACGGAAACGCGCAGGTTCTCGACCATATTATCATCAGCGACGCCTTGAAAAAGCATATCCAGGGCTTCGGCTACGCGCGTTTGAACGCCGACTTCCCGGAGACTTACCGCAATGATAACAATCGCGTCGAGCGTTTTTCCGACCACGACGCGGCGGTCGCTTATTTTACTTTTGACGACGTTTCAAAAGGGAAGTGATTTGTCAGATTTTAGAGCGATTAAAGAATCATCGCAGAGAAAAATTCAATCGTTTGGAGTTCCGACTTTCCTGTGTCTTCAATCTTGCTAATATTCTTAAGGCTAAGTATTATCAACAACATTGAGTTACTAGCCGGTAAGCTGTTTTCTCTACAAATTAGCGCTACGAAAAATTATGAAGAACAAGACTTTCAACTTTCCAATTTTACTTTTACTTTCGCTGGTCTTTTGTTTGCCAACGCTTGCGCAAGATGATGAAGAAATTAAAAACAACCAATTACGCCGCATCACAACATCCGGCTCGGCTGAGGTATTAGTTGTTCCATCACGGGTGGTTTTGACTTTCGGCGTCGAAACTTTCAACCCGGAGCTTACCGCTGCCAAGCGCGACAACGACTCAAAAGCGAGTGCAATCATCGCGCTCGCCAAAGAACTTGGAGTCGCGCCGAAAGATGTGCAGACCGATTATATTTTTGTTGAACCTGTGTATGAAGGTTATGACGAAAGACGCGCAGGGAAGTTTTTGCACTATTTGGTCAGAAAAACGGTTGTCGTCCTGCTTAGGGATACGACCAAGTTTGAGAACATTTTGACCGGCGCGCTCGAACGCGGCGCGACTCACGTTTTGCGGGTGCGTTTTGAAGTTGACAATCTTAAACAGCATCGTGACAAAGCTCGCAGCGATGCGGTCAAGGCGGCGCGGGACAAAGCGCAGGCGTTGGCGGGCGAGCTAGGCGCAAAGCTCGGTCGAGTGATGAGTATTCAAGATTATGGCTCATATGATCCGGCGTTGTTCTACGGCGGTTCCTGGCGTGAACGCCATTATGGCGGAGGACAAAGCCAGGTTTCGAGTCAAAGCGAAGCTCCGGTTTCGCCCACCGTTGGGGATGCGCTAGCGCTTGGGCAATTGAGAATTAGCGCGCAAATCAATGTATCTTTCGAGCTGCAATAAGCAGAGAGTTAAAAACGAGAAACCCGACAAATTTACAATTTTGGAAGAGCCGCTCTGCAAATGAAATAAAAATCTTTAATTTTCCCGGTTTCTCTCTTTATAAGCCTGCACCGCTTCCGCCGCGCCTTCGTGCATAATTTCAGGTTTATGATATTTCCAGTATTTTTCATACTCCTCGTCGGACATTTCCTGTTTTTCCTGACGGGTTTTGTTTTTCAAGTAAGTTTCCGCCCACTCGCGCATTTCCTGTTTTTGATTCAACGCGGTTCGCGCGCCGTGCATCATATTGTTTCGTTCCATAATGGTTCTCCTTGTGGTAGATTTTTTAAATTCAAACTTTGTTGAAAAAGTTTGCGTAAAATCAACAACTTAAATTTTGTAATTTCTTATGAAAAAATTTTTCTTTAGCTCGTTTCTGATTTTATCAATTCTAACCGCTTCAAGTCTTGCACAGCCGGCAAAAGGTAAACAAACAGCGCCGACAACCGCGCCGAAAGCGGAGCAGACCAAGCAACCTGTCTGGCAAATCCCGTTTGTTAATAAAAATTTGGCGAACGGTTTAGAAGTAATCGTTCTGCGCGATCCGAGCGTGCCGATTGCGACCATCGAAGTTGCCGTTCGCAACGGTTCTTTTACCGAGCCGCCGGTATTGAATGGCTTGTCGCATTTGTATGAACATATGTTCTTTAAGACCAATCGCGCGATTGCCGTTTACAGGTGCGAGATATTTCAATTTAGAAATCGGAGTCTTTTTAATCGCTTCGGTTGCGACGCGCAGATGGGTTTTAAGAAGGAACTTGGCGATGTGAGCTACTTAAATGAAGTTGACAATATCGGCTATCTTCGCAACGGAACGACGCAGGAAGAAGATGTTAATTATTTTTTCAACACGACCAGCCAAAATGTCCCGACAATGATGCGCCTGATGCGCGACGCGCTGCTTTTTCCATCGTTTGAGGAAGAAGAATTTAAACAGGAAATTCAAGTCGTTTTAGGCGAACTGGATCGTCAGCAATCCGAGCCGGGATATTATCTCGACCGGACTTTGATGGACAAGCTTTTTTATAAACACCCGTCGCGTAAAAGCCCCGGCGGAACGCGCGAAACGGTTTCAAGCGCGACAACCGATCAGATGCGCCTGATTCAATCGCGCTATTACGTGCCGAACAATTCGGCGCTGATCGTAACCGGCGATGTCGAACCGGAACAGATTTTCAAACTCGCGCAAGAGCTTTTCGGCGGCTGGAAACGCGGCGAAGACCCATTCAAAAAATTCCCGATTGTCGAGCATCCGCCGCTTCAAAAAAGCGAGGGCGTGATTGTCAATAAAGATGTCGAAAACGTCATCGTCCAAATCGGCTGGCATGGTCCTTCAATCGGCAAAGACGACGCGGGAACTTACGCGGCGGACGTTTTCTCATTTATTATGGAACAACCCGATTCGCGTCTGAACCGCGCTTTGATTGATTCCGGGCTGGCGGCGGCGGTCAGCGTTCATTATTACACGCAGCGAAATGTCGGACCGATTCGCATCACGCTTGTAACTTCGCCGGAAAAAGCCAAAGAAGCCTTAAAGGTTTTATACGGAGAAATCGCGCAGTTTAACGACCCGAAATATTTCACGGATGAAGAACTCGAAAACGCGAAAACCTTGCTCGAAGCCGAAGATTTGTTCCGCCGCGAGAAGCTCAGCGAATACACGCACAGCCTCGGATTTTGGTGGTCTTCGACCGGAATTGATTATTTCCGCGGTTATCACAAAAACCTGCGCGCCGTCTCGCGCGAAGACATCAAGCGTTACATCTCGAACTATATTCAAGGCAAACCGCACGTCAGCGTCGCGCTTGTTTCATCGGAAGCGCAGCAGCAGGCGAAATTGACCGAACAGGATTTGATTGGAGCAAAATAATATCGAAGCGACACAGAAGAAAGAGAAACCGCAGATTTAAGTAAAGAAAATAATCTGAAATTTGGAATCTGAAATTTGGAATTAAAAATCCGCGGTTTCAATAAAACTTAAAAAATATGAATTTTATCAGCACTCGACAGTCAACAATCGGAAGATTTATTTTACTTTTATTCGTTTCTTTAAGCCTCGTTTCCGACGGTTTCGCGCAAGGAAACGGCGGGAAGTCCGATGCCGAATCGCTCGTAACGGAATTTGACGTGAACGGCTTGAAAGTTCTTTATAAACGCCGTCCAAACGCGCCGACGGTTTCCGCCGGTTTGTTTCTTCGCGGCGGCGCGAGAAACTTTTCAGCGGAAAATGCCGGAATCGAGGCGATGATGTTGGAAACAGCCGCCGAAGCGAGCAAAAAATTTCCGCGCGAAGTTTTTCGCAAAGAGCTTTCGCGGATGGGGAGCAGCATCGGCGCGGGCGTAAATCCTGATTTCAGCGTGATTTCAATGGCTTCGACCCGTCAGAATTTTGACCGAACCTGGGAGTTGTTTACCGATGCCGCGTTAAATCCGGCTTTTACGCCCGAAGATTTCGCACGGGTTAAGGATAAAGCCTTAGTCGGATTGCGAAACCGCTCGATTAGCCCGGATAATGTTCTCAATATCCAGCAAGAGAGGGTAATTTATGCTAATCACCCGTATTCAAATGATCCGAGCGGCACTATTGAAACCATCGGCAAATTAAAAATTGAAGACCTGCGCGATTATCACCAAAAAATGATGCAGACTTCACGTCTGCTCTTGGTTATTGTCGGCGATCTTGAACCGGCAACGATTAAAAAACAGGTTACCGAAGCCTTCGGAAAATTGCCGCAGGGCAGCTACAAGGAACAGGCGCTTCCGCAATTGAGTTTTACGCAGGCGACGGTTGACGTTACGCAGCGAAGTTTACCAACGAATTATGTAAAGGGAATTTTCCCCGCGCCTTCCATTACCGACCCGGATTATCACGCGATGCGCGTCGCAATAACGATTTTGCAAAGCCGCGTTTATCAGGAAGTCCGCGTTCGCCGCAATCTTTCCTACGCGCCGAATGCGGAAATGGGAGACCTCGCCGCCAACACCGCCAATATTTATGTTACGGCGGTTGATGCCAATCAAGCGGTCAAAGTAATGCTCAGCGAGATTGAGGATATGAAGAGAAGTCCTGTGAGCGAAGACATTTTCGGCGGCTTGCCGGGATTTTTCCTGACTACTTACTATCTAGGTCAGGAAACCAACTCCGCGCAGGTTGCCGAACTCGCCCGCTACGAACTAATCGGCGGCGGCTGGCGCAACGCCTTTGATTTTCTCGACAAAATCCGCGCCGTTAAGCCCGAAGATGTGCAAAGAGTATCACAAAAATATATGAAAAACATTCGTTTTGTGGTAATCGGCGACCCGACGGCGGTGAATAAGGAAATCTTTTTGCGGAATTAAGCTTTTAGAGGTTTTCAAATAAAATCAAAATATAGAAATTTTGTAGGGGCGACGGCTTGTCCTCGCCCAAAGCGACGGAAGTGCCTAACCGTGGTTAATAAAATTCAAGGTTGAGTTTAATTAAAGTTTTCGCTCCGCTCATTGGACGAGGACAAGCCGTCGCCCCTACATTTACTTCAACTTTGTAATTTTCTCTTAACCGTATCGCTCACAAGTTTCCCGTCCGCTGTTTTTCCTTGCAGCTTCGCCATTGCCGCTTTCATCACCGCGCCCATTTCTTTCATCGAAGACGCGCCGGTTTCATTTATCGCTTCGGAAACGGCTTGCTCGATTTCTTCCTGCGAAGCGGCTTGCGGCAGATAATCTTCAATGACGGCGATTTCCGCCTGTTCTTTTTCGGCAAGCTCGCTCCGTCCGGCTTTTTCGTATTGCTCGACGGAATCGCGTCGCTGCTTAACCAAAGTTTGCAGGGCTTTCGTAATTTCCTCTTCGGTCAACTCGCCGCCTTTTTCGATTTGGCGATTCATCAAATTCGATTTGACCATTCGCAAAGTCGAAGTCCGGTTCGCATCCTTTGCCTTCATCGCGGCGGTTAAATCACTGACAATTTTATCTTTCAAACTCATATCATTTACCATTTAC
>DATHTS010000662.1:0-2203 GCA_035462935.1 Pyrinomonadaceae bacterium | reverse complement strand
CACTTGGCTGTTTTCTTTGAAAATACAAGATATTCAAAACTTGATAAAAGTGTAGTAGATTCTCAAACTAAAGAAGTTATTTTTAAGAAAGATTTAACTCATTATATTTTATATTTGGATTCTGCTAACGGGCTATTTCCTAATGATGTAACAGCATTTTCTCGCATAATTGGAAAGAAATTGATTGAGCCGCTTCCAAAAGAGAAAAGTGGTGTATTTCCTTACAACGAGAATGAACCGAAGGAATTTGAACATTTTATTATTGGTGTTGATGAAAATAGCGATCCGATAACTTATACCTGCAACCCAGATGAGTTAGCTAACTATTTTGGTAAAAATCCAGAGGCGCCTCATTATTTAACACCTGTATTCTTCAAACGGGAAGTTTTAGCAAAATACTATTCAAATCCTGACAAATATTCCGTCGAGGACGGTTACATACGCTGTGCAGGATTGTGGGGGTTACGAATTGATAATAATCATTCTAAATACATAATTGTTTATCTTGGAGATTTAGGAAGAGATATTTTTTATTCAGAGCAAAAATATTGGAAAAGTTTCAATATCGTTCCTGATGGGAAAATTAGCGAAGTTCAATTTAAAAGAGGGTTTCTTGCTGAATTCGCTGATCCTGAAAGCCCTGACCTTCTCTTTAAATTATTATTTCAGGTTGTAAACGAAAAATGGGAAAAACATTTTGGATGGAAAATTTTTCTTCCACTAAGTAAGGAAGATTTACATTTTTTTACTTCGCTCAGGATTCCAATCAATAATTCTCAATCTGAATTTGATACTCAAGTATTGGCTTTAACAAAAGTTCTCATTGATTCGCTAAATGAAAAACAAATTATTAATGCTTTAGGTAGCTCAATTGAAAACGAAAAAGGAATTTCAAAATTTGAAAGATTTCTTGAGGAAACTGGTTTCGCAAGTTACTCCTCTCATTTAGGCTTTTTACGAGATTTACAAGACCTTCGTTCAAAAGGAACAGCACATAGAAAAGGAAAACAATACCCAAAGATTGCTGAAAAATTCGGTCTTGGGAAGAAGAATTCAATTGATGTTTTCCAAGACATATTGAATAGAGCAATTGAACTGCTGAAATTTCTTGAGATCAGTTTGCCTAAATAAAATAAACTGCTGAATTTCGTAGGTTTGTTACGGTTTTATTTAATCCGAAATGACACAAGCGGTTTTAAGTCCGAAGACGATTACGTTGATTATCTCATCGAACTGACGCGCACCGGATTGGAACAGCGGACGCAGGAAGCCGCGCCCGTGATTGAAACGACTCCGGCTTTCGGCGGTTTGCTCAATCTGCAAATCGGCTGGAATGCGGAAACCGAGCGAGAGGTCAGCGTCGAGTTTAACCGCCAGACCAACAACTATCTTGCCGTGACGGGCAAACCGGGAAGCGGAAAGACGCAGTTTGTCAAAGATTTGCTGGCGCAGATTCGTCTGCAATCCGAGTTCAAAGTTAATTTCGTCTTTTTCGATTACGCCAAAGGCGATGTGGCGGACGATGCCGATTTTGTCGAGGCGACGCAGGCGGATGTGGTGCGGCTTCCCGAAGAGAGTTTGCCGGTTAATCCGTTTTCGCGCGTCAATGTGGACAGCGAAACCGCCGTGAAGGTTGCCGCGCAGGAATTTGCGGATTTGATTCGGGATGTCGAAAAGCGTTTGGGAACGGTGCAGGCGCAGCTTCTTTATGATGCGATTTTGCGCGGCTTTGAAGCGATGCGCGGCGAAAATCCGCCGTTTCCAGATTTTGAGATTATCCGGCAGGAAATCGAATACGATTACACGGCGAACAACCGCAAACTCGACACGCTGACCGAGATAATGCGCCAGCTTACCGATTTTCAGATTTTTGCGACGGCGCGGAGTCAGAATCTCTGGTCGAATCTGACCGATAAAACCGTGATCGTTGATTTGCACGGGCTGACGGTTTTGCGCGAATTGACGGTTTGTTTGATTTTGACGGCGCTTTACCGCGAACTGATGGCGATGCCCGATTCTGCCGTTGCGGACGGCGTGCGCGAGATGCGGACGATTATCGTCATTGACGAGGCTCATCATTTTCTCAAAGACAAAAAGCGCAACCAGATTTTGGAACGACTGATCCGCGAAATCCGCAGCAAAGGCGCGTCGGTCTTCCTGATGTCGCAATCGCCCGACGATTACGATCAGCCGGATTTCGATT
>DATHTS010000661.1:0-5734 GCA_035462935.1 Pyrinomonadaceae bacterium | reverse complement strand
ATGGTCGTTCCGGCGAGCGTTTACTGGTTTTTTAATCGCGGAACCGAAGGAATCAACGGCTGGGGAATCCCGATGGCGACCGACATTGCCTTCGCGCTCGGCATTTTGTATCTGCTCGGAAGCCGCGTTCCCGTCTCGTTGAAAGTGTTTCTCACCGCGCTCGCCATTGCCGATGACATCGGCGCGGTGCTGGTCATCGCGTTTTTCTACACCTCGGATATTTCGATGTTCAGTTTGGGACTCGGCAGCATTTTTATGGCGGTTTTGATTGCCGGGAATTTTCTCGGCGTGCGAACGCCGGTTTTTTACGGCATCATCGGCATCGGCGGTCTCTGGCTGGCTTTTCTGCTTTCGGGCGTTCACGCCACGATTGCGGGAATTTTGGCGGCGCTGACAATTCCTGCGACGGTAAAAGTAAATTCAATGGATTTTCTAACTAGTCTCAGATCGTTCGCCGATAAATTTGAAATCGTATCTCCGGGCGTAAAAAATATGATGAGCTACGAGCAGATGAACATCATTGACAAGATCAAGCATTATCTCGGCGCGGTTGACACGCCGCTGCAAAGGCTCGAACACGGGATGCATCCGCTCGTCGCTTTTATCGTGCTGCCGGTTTTCGCGTTTGCCAATGCCGGGATTACCGTCACTGCCGATTTATTCGCCCAGATCGCCAGCACGGTCACGCTCGGAACGTTTCTCGGTCTGACAATCGGCAAAACCGTCGGCATCATCGGAATGAGCAAGCTCGTAGTCTATTTGAATTGGGCTGAACTGCCGATTGGAAGCACCTGGAAACAGATTTACGGAACGGCTTTTCTCGCCTCGATCGGTTTTACGATGTCTATCTTTATTACCGAACTCGCTTTTGAAAACGAGCAGTTCATCCTGCAGGCGAAGCTCGGTATTTTCATCGCTTCCATTATCGGCGGCGTTGTCGGCTATCTGCTTCTGCGAGGAACGCCGGAACCGTCTACAAAGTGAAGTTAAAAGTTCAGAATAACGGCTTTAGGTATGAAAGTTTGGTGGAAATTCTTCCTAAAGCCGTAACTATAGTCTATAAATTCAGATTTTTATTATCCCAAGTCTGTCAACACGAATTTAATCCTTTTCAAAATACCTTATTTTTCATCACTATATCTGTTTCAGTATTTCCGGATCCCTAACCGCTCTTTGACATATATGCAGCAACCGGGGTCGCTGAATACAAGGCTTTCCTCAGCGCCGCGTCTCGCGGATCGCCTGTCAGCGCGACGCTTTTTCGATTCGGGATATATGCGTAACCGATTTGGGATTCAGGGTCGGCAAAACCGAGCGAGCCGCCCGCACCGGGTGCGCCGAACGAACCGGGACTTCCGAACGACCACGCCGGGCAGCTTTTCATAAAGCCGAGCGAAAACTGCACCTCGCCTCGCATACATTCGTCGTAGAAACCGCCGACTGATGCCGGAATTGCCGGTGCTATTAACTCCTGCAAAGTTTCGGAATTAAGTCCGAGTTCTTTTCCGCCGGTGGCAAAAACGCTGTAAGCGTGCGCGATGGCGCGCGCCGTGCCGATGCCTCCGCCCGCCGGAATTTCGAGGTTGCGCGGATATATGTGCTGTTCGTCGTGCGCCAGCTCTGATCCCGCAAGCGCCCTAGCAATGTTCGAGGGACGAAAGGGAAGGAAAGCGGACAGCGTCCACCCGATAGGTAAACCCATTAGCATTTCGGAAAAACTCGGATCAATAAGCGGCGCAAGGCGCGAATCGGGGATTGATTCTGGGAGGCGAATGTAAAAATCCAACCCCAAAGGCGTAGCGATTTCGTCCTGAAAGAACTGTCCGAGACTGCGATGCTGCGGATCAATTCGGCGTAGCAATTCGCTTTCGTAGAATCCGATGGTAATACCATGATAAGCCTGCCTGGTTCCCGGCTCCCACGCCGGTTTCTGCCTCGCAAGAACTTCAGCCAAGCGGTCAAGATCGACAACCAGACTTTTATCAATCGGCTCATCAAGCGCAAAGAGTCCAGCTTGATGAGCAAGAAGTTGCCGGACCGTGATTTTTTCCTTTCCGTTTTGGGCAAACTCCGCCCAGTATTTCGAAACCGGCGCGTTGTAATCGAGCCAGCCCCGCGAATGCGCGACCGCCAGCGTCATCGCCGCCAAACCTTTGGTCGTCGAATAAACCAATGCCATTGTATTTTCCTCCCAAGGCTCGCTCGTCGCCGCGTTTCGCACGCCGCCCCAGAGGTCAACCACTTTTTCACCTTTGTGATACACCGAGCAGGCTGCGCCGATTTCGCGCCGCTTAGCGAAATTCTCGGCGAACGCTTCGCGCACCGCTTCGAAACCCGGTTTTACAAACCCGTGAATTTCGACGTTTTTGCCTGCCTCTTCAGCCATCGAGTGTCTTCTCTTTTGCACTAAGATGTAAGCCGCGCCCGCAGCCGTTAAACCTATAATCGTATTTCTTAAATATTTGCTGTTCATAATATCTCCTTTTCGGCGACAAAATTGCGCCGAATGATAAAAGCCGTTCCGATTGTTCCGGCTATTAATAATCCAAAATCTTCTATAACCCCGAAGCTCGAAGCTGCCGAAATACCTAAAAATGCCCACAGAGTCGGGATTATCAGTAAATAAAGCGCAAGTTTTTTATTCGTCCACATCAGCAAGCCGAATGTAAAAATAACCATCGGACACGGCGCACCGAAAGTCGGCGATGCCGGATAAACTCGCCCCGTCGCGTAACCGATAACCGGGTAAATTATCAGAGCATACACAATGAAAATCGCGCCGAGAATACCGTAAAGATTCTGTGCAAAACGAAAGCTCAGACTTTTTTTCAGCAAGCCTTGATACAAAAATAAAAAGCCCTGAACGATGAATACTGTGCCGAAAATGTATGCGGCGGGATTTATTTCCGTAAAAAAAATCAAATGATAAACAAAGCCAGTCCACAGCCAGAAAACGGCGAGCAAAACCGAAATTATTTCATCGGAGAGCGCTTTTGGCTTGCTCGCCAACATAATTGCCGCAAATGCCGCCAGAATCAGAACTATCTGCATCGGAAATATCGTTTGATTATATTTCTCGAAAACTTGAAAAAATTGTTCCGGCGTAAAGGGCATTTGCAGTCACCTCAATTTAAATTCTCACTAACAACAATCTTTCTAAGGAACAACCTTGTATGGCACCATCATTTCATGATCTTCATGCTCGAGAATGTGGCAGTGCCAGACGTAATCGCCCGTAAATGATTGTCCGAAAGGAACTCCCGGCGCGGCGTTTGCGCCAAACGGCACCATAATTCTCGTAATCTCGCCCGGATTGGCGCGAATCGTGTCCTTCCAGCCGGCTTCATTCGGATCGGGCTGTTTTTGCGCCCCGTATTTAAAAGCTTCAGCCGACGGAGCCGGAAATGGTCCCATACCAGCCGCGTCCGGGTGCGGAAGCCCGGGATAATTTGCCGCCATATAAGCGCCCACTTTGAATTTCTGTCGTCCTAAAAGCTGAAATTGAACCAAATGCAGGTGAATCGGATGCGTGTCGCCGGTGGTGTTGATAATGTTCCATTGCTCGACGGTATCAACTTTCGGCATTTCAATCTGATTAGTATGCCAATGCAGATTGTTCAAAAGGGCTTTGACAGGCGCTCCCGTGACGGGATCGAAGATTTCCACCAACGTGAGATTCCGAACCTTCACCGGCGAATTCAGCCGAATGATTGGCGTTTCCCGAAGTTTGCCCGGGATTGAACCTCTGAAACCATTTGCCGAACCGACCGTGAACTGCATTATTTCCTTCAGCGGAACGCCGCCCCGCTTCGGCGCTCTCGGACCGTCGGGAAACGGCGTCGCGGCATTGTTGGTCATCACAATTTTGGTTCCCTTTTTGGCGTTAGAAAAATTAATCAGACCGTCGGCTCTTTCGCCCGGCGCGAGAATAAGCTGCGTTACGGCTGCGGGAGCGTTGAGAAGCCCGCCGTCGCCGCCGATTTGATACATCGCCTGCTCGCTTGAAAGCCGCAGGCTGTAAACGCGGGAATTCGAACCGTTGATAATGCGAAAGCGATACAAGCCGCGGGCAACGTCGAGATTCGGAAATACTTTGCCGTTGACGACCGCGACATCGCCAAAAAATTCCGGCGACCAGATAGAGCCGAACATTCCCATCGGATATGCCGGCTTGCCGTCGGCGTCGAACATTCTGTCCTGTATAACCAGCGGAATTTCATACTGCCCGCTCGGCAAGCCCAGCGGATTATCGGAAAGTCCGGTGTCAAAATCGTCGCGCATCAAGTAAAATCCGGCTAAACCCGCATAAACATTAAGCCGCGTGATTCCCAGAGCGTGATCGTGATACCAGATTGTCGCCGCCTCCTGGTCGTTGGCGTAGTGGTAAGTCTTGGAATTTCCGGGCGTAAAAGTATCCTCGGGGTGTCCGTCGCTCGCGGCTTCCGTATTTCCACCGTGCAGATGAAGCGACACGCGCGGATTGTAAGCGTCTTCGGCGAGCGCGCCGTGGAGCATCGGGTCAATGGCGAAATCCAGGGGATGCGGTCCGAGCAGATTTGAAGCGTTAACCGAAATCGGAACGCCGCGCCTGGCTTCAAAAGTCGGTCCTAAATACGACGCTCCGCCGTAACCCCACGTTGGAGCAGGCGGCAGAGAGCTGTGGAAACTATGTGTCGAAGCCGCCATCGGCAAGCTGAAAATACCGCCCGCGGCTGCGTTTATTGTCGGCGGAATCGGTAATTGTTCGGTAAATTTCGATAAACCGCCGGGCTGCGCCATAACTGAAAATTGCCTGCCGAGAAATGGTGTCTGCGACAAGAGAAACGCTCCGGCGGCGCTTCCGCCCGCGAGTTTCAAAAAATTGCGGCGATTTACCTGTAATCTATTTTTGTTATTTTCGTTTTTATTAAACATTGGTCTTTCCTCCTTAAAGACTCGGTTGAAAAGAATTCATTTCTTCATCCGTCGCCCTCGCAGAAGTCCCGCGCTTCCAAAAGCTTTAATCAAACAATTACCGCCGGAACAATCTACTGCTATAAATTCAACGCTTCATTTAGAAATATCCTTTTCAAATTTAAAATTTTAAAAATTTGCGCCTTTTGTATTTGTATTGATAAAAAGCGCAATCGCTATGCCAATTGATTTTCCAAGCTAAACTACTGTTTTTGTTATGTTTCAGAGAAAAAAACGCGCAAATACTCACATAAAAGTGTGGATATTTACGCAGTTTAGAATTGATATTTACGACTAAAGTTTTTCGATGCGAACAGCCGTAACTTTATATTCGGGAGCCTGCACAAAACGGTCGCGGTAAGGGCTGGTGATGCGATTGAGGAAGATTTGCGGCATATGGAAAGTGGCGAAAAGCTCGCCTTTTTTGACTGCCGCGTTGATTTGCACCGGGATAAACGCTTCGCCGTAGCGGCTTTTCAGGCGAACGGTTTCGCCTTCGTTTAATTCCAAAAGCCCGGCGTCGGATGGGTTGACGGCTAATAAATCGGACGGACGAAGCTCAAGATTCGGCGTGCGGGCGGTCATCGTTCCGGCGTTGAATTGATAGAGAGTTCTGCCGGTCGTCAGAATAAACGGGAATTCTTCTGTAACAATTTCTTTTGTCGGGCGATATTTGATTTGGCGCAAAGCCGCGCGGCGACCGAGCGCGAATTCTTCGCCGTGAAGCGCCTGCGTTCCGGGATGATTTTCTTCGGGGCAGCCCCATTGCAGACCGTTTTTC
>DATHTS010000660.1:0-1634 GCA_035462935.1 Pyrinomonadaceae bacterium | reverse complement strand
CAAACTTTGAACTTTGAACCTTGAACTTTGAACTAATCATTGTTGTCACCTCCGTCAGCGTTGTCTAAATGCTCGCGCTCTCTTTCGGTCGGGATGCGCGGCTGAGTTCCGCCGCTGGTCGGCGGGCGGTTCGCTTCAAGTTTTTCGAGCCGTTCGCGCTCGCGCTCGAATTCCTGTCTTCTGAGCAGATCGCGTTCGCGCTCGAAATACCATTCGCCTTCAATCATCGTTCTTTCAACCATCGCATAAGGGCTGAACGGATGAGCGTTCCAGATGACTAAATCCGCGTCTTTGCCGACTTCAATCGAGCCGGTGCGCTTTTCGATTCCCAACTGAATCGCCGGATTGAGCGTAATCATTTTTAAGGCTTCTTCCTCCGGCACGCCGCCGTATTTCATAACCTTCGCCGCATCCAGATTCAATCGGCGGATGCGTTCAGACGAATCGGAATTTATCGAAACATTCACTCCGTTTCTCCATAAAATCGCAGCGTTATACGGAATCGAATCATAGGCTTCGAGCTTATACGACCAACTGTCGGCAAAAATCGAAGCCGCCGCGCCGTGTTTGGCAACTTCGGGCGCGATTTTGTAGGCTTCCAAGGCGTGCTGCAAAACCTTCACTTTAAAACCCATCTCTTCCGCCAGACGCAAAAGATTCAAATGCTCGTCCGAGCGATAGCCGTGCGCGTGCACGTGGCGCTTGCCTTCAAGAATTTCGACGAGCGGTTCAAGTTCCAAATCGCGGCGCGGCTGAACTTTCGTCTTTTTCGCTCTGAAATCGTCCCACTCCTGCTTGTAATCTTTCGCCCGCAGAAAAGCATCGCGCATTGTTTCAATAACGCCCATACGAGTTCGCGGATAACGCTGAGTTTGTCCGGGCTGCGGCTGGAAATTAGCGCGCTTCACATTTTCGCCCATCGCAAACTTAATTCCCGGCGGCGCGTCAGGTATTAGAAAATCTTCAATCGGGCGACCGAATTTGTTTTTTACTATCGAATTTTGCCCGCCGATTGAATTTGCCGAGCCGTGAAGAAGATTCTGCGCCGTTACGCCTCCCGCCAGAGCGCGGTAAATCGCAACGTCGTTCGGATTCAAAACGTCGCGCACGCGCGTCATCGAAGTTACCGAAAACGAAGATTCGTTAATCGAATCCATCATCGCGTGCGAATGCGCGTCAATAATGCCGGGCGTAACGTATTTGCCGGTCGCGTCAATCACCTGCGCGTTTGCCGCGCCGCTCAAATTCTTGCCGATACGCGCGATTTTGCCATTGCGAATGAGAATATCCGTATTCTGGAGCGTTCCGCTCGCGGCAGTCATCACGGTCGCGTTTTTAATCAAAACTTCATTTGTCTGCCTCGTTTGCGCTAAAGCAGAAAAGCTTAGATTTGTCAGCAAAAACAAACTCAGAAGAAAGAATGTAATTAGTTTTTTCATAACCTTAATCTTTGCCCGGAGATTTTATCCGGCTTAAAACAAAATTTATTTTTGGCAGCCCCGCAGTTGATTGTAATTTTCAACCTGCGCGGCGGAAAGAATTTGCCTTGTCTTACTGTTGCGGAGTTCTCTTTCCGCTAAATGCTACGGGACCTAATGTCGAATCAATCGTTCCGCTGATCTGATCGCCGGTTA
>DATHTS010000659.1:0-9468 GCA_035462935.1 Pyrinomonadaceae bacterium | reverse complement strand
GCTTGTCTAAATATTTAAACTTTTTTATGGAGATGAGGGGGATCGAACCCCTGACCTCGGCATTGCGAATCCGTTGTCAATACATTTGAAAAGATATTGAACAGTTGAAATTTTTCAATAAAATCAATAGTTTACGCCGTGTGCGAAGTGGTTCAACTGTTCAATTCTGTTCATTTCTGCTCAACTTTTGGTAACGTATTGGTAACGGAATTTTTTTCTATTTACTTGCATCGGTGAGTAATAGCGAGACTGTGCATAATCTAGTCCCGTTTCCTCATCTCGCTGATAAGTGGCAAATTTCTTACGAGTATCGTCGCCAATGGCGGAATACTTCTGAGCGGTGGTGCGGCTGCCGATATTTGCTTCGATTTCCTCGCCGAATGGCAGAAAATCTCTTCGCGCCTTGATTTCTCCAAAAGAGTTGCTCACCACTCGAACCGAGCCGAGCGCATCGGTTGTCAAATAGCTGATCGTCGGGCTGGTCGGAGGAGGCGTGTTGAGCGTGAATTCCGCCGCCAGGTCTCCATCCGCGTCATAAACGAAAAACGTCGTTTGATTGGTTGCGGCATTGAAAGACTTAACCCGCTTATCATTTCCGTCATAAGCATAACTCATTGACAGACCAGTGCCAAGAGCGGTGAGTTGCCGATTTTCCGCATCGTAAGTAAACGCTCTGCCTTCGCCGTCAGTCGTGATGTTTCCCGCCGCGTCATAGCCGTAGCCCTGCAAGCGATTGTCGGCTAAATTAGCCGTCGGATTGCAAACTGTTCTCGCACAACTGCCCAGAGTTGTAGTGTTTGCAGTACCCTGCGTGGATATAGCTAATCTTCAAATGTTTGTATGAGATGAATGAGTGCTGGTTTGTCTAAATAAATTAAACTTATGCACCAACATTTAGAAACTCCTTCAATCTCGACTGGAACATCAAAATTAACAGACTTTAGAAGTTTTTTACGAAAATCTTTTTCAAAAAAACTCTTATAATCCTTTTTTCGGTGTAATTTGAATTCTTCAGCCCATGTTTGAATGGCAATATTATGATCTGGAGCGGTTACTTGTGAAATATAAGTCCCGCCATCATATTCAAAATAAGCCGTAAATAAAAGCATATCAGTTTCCTTTCCCTTGTTTTCCATGCGTTTCAGATTTTTTCATTCTTTCTTCTTCATTTTTAATTTGCTTTTTTATTCTATCTATTTTTTTCTTGTCTTCAGGAGTTTTGTTCTGTTGTCTGTTTAATTCTCCTAAATCCCTTTTTAGCTTTTCTACATTCTTTCTAGCCGATTCTGCTCTCTTTTGATTAACTTTTCGCACATCTCTATTTCCTCTAGCTCTTACTGGTTGCGGACGAGCCTTGGGTTGAGCATTTGAATTTGTCCGTCCTTGGTGGCGTGCCGCTTCGGCTGCCCCCGGGGGCGGACCACTAGGAACAGATGGAGTTGGGTACTCCCTTGTTCCGTCAGGATATTGAATAGTTCCATCATCCCAAATTATAGTTCCGGGAGGAAGATCAAATGTAGATGTCGGAACTCTGGGTTGCGTCTGGGTCCTTGTAGGAGCTTTTGTAGTAGGTCGTATAAAAATTCGCATCCACAAAGGTATTGGACAAGGTCCTACAGGACAATGACCATCTTCATCCGTATATTTGTAAGGATTGTTGTAAGTATATTGATATTTATTTAGACTCTGCGGATTTGTTAAATCAGCATAAAACGTCGGATTATTTGATGCGTCTTCCTCGAAATCAAAAAGTTCGTCTGGTCCGCCTTTGAACTCATCGGGACTGGTAAATCGCCCTTGCATCGGCGAGTAATACCGAGATTGTGCAAAGTCCAGTCCTGTTTCCTCATCGCGCTGGTAAGTGGCAAACTTCTTCCGGGTATCATCACCGATTGCAGAATATTTTTGGCTAGTAGTTCGGCTGCCGATATTTGCTTCAATTTCCTCTCCAAAGGGCAGAAAATCTCTTCGCGCCTTGATTTCTCCAAAAGAGTTGCTCACCACTCGAACCGAGCCGAGCGCATCGGTTGTCAAATAGCTGATCGTCGGGCTGGTCGGCGGCGGCGTATTAAGCGTGAATTCCGCCGCTAATTGTCCATCCGCATCATAAACGAAAAAGGTCGTTTGATTGGTTGCGGCATTGAAAGACTTAACCCGCTTATCATTTCCGTCATAAGCATAACTCATTGACAGACCAGTGCCAACTGCGGTTAATTGCCGGTTTTCTGCGTCGTAAGTAAATGTCCGCCCCCGAGCGTCTTGTTTGAGATTTCCGCTCGCGTCATAGAGATAATCCGGCAGTCCGTCATTGTCCTGATCCTCTTTGAACTGGTTATTCGTCGTCAGAGCTTCGGGATTGGCGATCTTTGGCACATTCGATTCGCTGCTGAGCAGAGTCGTTCCGGCGGTATTAAGTCTTTTGTTACCGAAGCGGTCATAGTCAAACGTCTGCTTCCACTTTTCGACTCCGCCAACGGTTTCTACAGCCGATTTCACGCGATCCAGCTGGTCATAAGTGTAGCTCTGCACGGCGGTAAATCCGGTTGCCGTCCCGATAGTCGGAACCGTTATAGTCTGCCGCGCCAGATTGCCGTTGTTCTTCTTGGCGTTTATCGCACCGTTTTCCCAATCACCGTATTCGAACTGAGCTTTCCACAATCCCGTATCGGTATTGGAATGCCCTAATCCGGCTTCCGTAATCTGCAAACTGGAATTGAACTTTGTCGCTTCCCACTTGCCGTTACCCAAGCGCATCTTTTCAACCTGCCCGTGTGCCGAGTAGCTGAAGGAATTGACATACACTTTTTGAGTTTGATTGTTACTGACCTGCGCCAAATCACCGTCATTACTGTAATCGTATTTAACGACCTTACCCGAAGGATAGGTCTGGGTTTTTAAGCTTCCGTCTAGGTTATAGGTATAGCCAAAGGCGTAAGTCTGCCCGCCGATTATCTGCTGGCTTCCGAGGACTCTATCTTCCGCATCAAAAGAGGTGTATTTGGTTTCGGAAACCGACGATGAAATTTTTGTTAATTTGCCCTTTGATTTCGGAACACTCGTTTCATCATAAGTGTAGGTAATATCCGGCGTGGAATCCGAATAATCACGGAATATAACGCGATTGAGCGCATCATATGTGTAAGTTGTCGTGATATTACGGGCGTCTTTCTTGGTCAGTAGATTGCCGTTGTTATCGTATGTATATTGAAACGTTCCGCTCTCGGGATTGGTCGCCGTGCGAAGCCTTGAGAGGCTGCTGTAGGCGAATGTGCGCGTTTGTCCGCCTTGAATAATTTCGATTAAATTACCGAGCGCGTCGTAGCTGTAATTTGTCGCCTGAACGGGAGTATCAATCGAACCTAGATTGTTATTGCCGTCCGGCTCGTCAGCTCTGATCAGTCTGCCAAGCGCGTCTTCAACCGTGCGGCGTTTTTTACCCGCTTCATCCGTAACAACAGTGGCATTGGCGTCTTCTTCCTCGATGACGATGCCCGTCGAGTTTGTATTGCTTCCCCAAGGGGCGGGCAGAGCCACTCCCGAAAAGGTTTCCGTTTCCTCCCGCCGTCCGTTGTTTTCTTCTTTCGTGCGCGTCCACCCCATCGTTTCCTCTGCGGTTGCATTGGAAGAGTAATTTGCCCGGAAGGGATTTGAGGTTAAAGTGTAAACCGCTCCGCTTGTTGTTTGATAGCGAGTTTGAACTTTGATGCCGTGCTCTTCATTGGTAGCGCTTTGCGTGGCGGCGTCTTCTAGAGTTCTCGACAAGCGGACTCTGCCGAGCTGGTCATAGTGCTGAACAGCAACCTTCTTGCCGTCGCCCGGAGCGAATAAATCCGAGCGCACAATTATTCTTCTAGCCGAGTCGCTGTAATTGGTTTGCGTCCAAACCTCTTGCGGAGTATCCACGGCAGCCTTAACAATCGTCGGTCTGCCGAGCGCATCATATTCGGTGGCAGTAGAAATGTTATTGTCAACATCGGTCGTCAGTGTTACGAGTCCGGTGAAGAAATCATATTTCGTTGTTGCGGTTCTTTTCAGCGACGTATAATTCGATGCCGTTTCAATCTTCGTCGGATACAGATTCTGTTCGTTCGACTGGCAGCTCGTTTGCCCGTTTATGCAACCGTAGGTGAAAGTTGTTTTCACGCCCCGCGCGTCGGTTGTTTCCGTCGGCATCCCGTAAGAATTATAAACCGCGCTTGTTGAAATCGAGTTTGATGAAGAAAGCGGGTTACTGTGCGGCTGATTAGCTCCGTTCTTAAACGAATCCCAAATCTTAGTTTGTGTCGGATTACCAGTATTATACTCGTCGTCGTAGAAAATCTCGGTTCTCGACACCGGCTGATTGCTTCCGTTTCTAACCTCGCTTGATTTAACCGTGTTTTTCAGCTTCGGAGATGTAGTCCAAATATACAAATCGCTGTCGGTTGTCGTTACACTGGCATCCGGCGTTTCAGCGTAATATGAAGTCGCTGTTATTCGCTTCGGCGTTATTCCCGTCGGAATGCCCGTTATTTGTCCGTACTGATCGCGCGGAATACTGGAATAAGACACCCAATCATATTCGGAAACTTGTGTTACATTCCCGTTTTTGTCATAGCTGTAGTCTTTAATTGCCGTCAACGTATAACTGCCGCCCGAATTTTTTATTGAAGTGAATTCCGTTTTGACATACGGATTATTAGGCAGCCCGTAATAACTACATCCCGTACAGGAGGCAGGAATGTTCCGCGCCCATAGCCTCTCGGTCATCGTCCCGTCGGCGGCAATACTCTTGTAACTAAGACCTGAGTCCCAGCTCGGTGTCGAAGGAGCAGTGTTATAAAAAAGCTCGGTCGTAGAGCTTCCGTCCGGCGCTGTTACTGCGCCGCCGGAAATTGATGTGCTGTAATTCCAGGTTTCCGTTGTCCTCGGCGCTTGTCCATCATATTCCCGATCATAAGCGAGCGTTTTTGTGGTCGGATGATTTCTTAAAATATCTTCCGGCAGTTGCGGATCTTGCTGACTGCCCATTCCGTCAAGCGAGTAACCATAGGCGATGTCGGCTCCGGTGGGCAAGATAACTCCGCTGACTTCTCCCCAACCGTTTGATACTTGAAGAGGAACCGAGTAGTTAGGCGCATTGTAGCTGAATGTGTATGTGCCGCCGCCCATTTGTGTCGGCAAAGTTATTTTATCTATAACATTCATTACCGAAATTAACGTGCTGTTTTGATCTTCCACCGGGCAAGTATTAGGAACTAGACAGGATTCATAATACTTCTTTGCAGCAATCGTTTTCCATTTTACTTTCCAAACCAAATCTGCGCCCTCAAAGCCTTTAACGCGAATGGCATCTTCACCCGGCGCCGCCCCATTATATTCGAGCGTTACCGTGCGGTTAAACTGGTCGGCAGCCTGAAACGCAAAATTTCCCGTATTGTTATAGTTTTCAATTCCGCGATATTCTACGTAATTATTGTTGCGGTCGTAAACTCGCTGCGGATTTCCGGTGCTCGCAACGACCTTTTTTCCATCGGGAAAATACAAAGTCCAATCGTTATCGCTCGTAGTTTCCAATCGGAGAAATGTCCCGTCGGCGCTGTAATAAACCGGTCTGGAAGTTTGCGTTGTCCCGCCTCCGCAGTTTTCCAAAGTTCCGTTAGGTTTGACCCTGAAAAAGCCGTCGGAAAGCCGACTATCATAACCATAAGGAATCATGTCGTGAGCACTGCCGTCAGGAAAGATTATCCTTACTTTCCAAACCCAGGTCATCTCTTCCCAAGCCGGGGTCGTTACGCCCATTGATCCACGACACTCGGGCGGAGTCTGACCATATTGGGTGCGGCGATCCTCTAGTTCAATCCGGTAGACATCACCGTATTTCCAACCGCCCTTATTGCTTTGCTCGATAATCGTTTTGTTGTAATACGTGCAGCTTTCATAGCCTTCTGTCTGCCAGACGCATTGGTATCTAGAATCTTTGATTTTCTCTGTCCGAGTGTCGTAGAGCTTACTGCTGTAAATCAGATTAATGCCGGCGCCGACTTCCCCTCTGCCTGCCGGAAGCGAGGCAAGCGGAAAATTCAGCATCAGATTGCCGTTAGTCGTATTGATCGTTTCAAAATCGCCGACTGAATAGGCATTCCCTACTTTAGCGCCGCGATCCGGATTTTTAGGCTGCGACTGACCGAATGCATTTGTAAAACTCGTCAGTAACAATAAAGTCAAAATTAAATAAAATGCTGAATTTTTTTGCCAATTTAATGATTTTTGCTTGAGAAACAATTCACTCGTTTTCATCTTTCTTTTCTCCTAGATTTACAGTAACTCTCCGAAATAATTCTCTTAATTTAAATAACCAAACATCTAAATTATCTTCTGTAGAAAGCCGGCACGGGAATATCGCCGCTCTGACCCCACGTTACGGTCCGGTTTCCGCCCGAGCTATTTAATATCCACCACTGACCGGTTGAAGGTCTCCAAACCGCCACGTCAACTCTTCCGTCTCCGTCATAATCGTTCTGCACTTCTTTGTCTAACCAGACTCCCCAATTGGTAGTGACCGTTTGATTATTTGAGCTTTGTTTGATAACCCAGTCGCCCGTATTGTATTTGCGAACCGCCGCATCAGCCCGACCGTCGCCGTCGTAATCCGCTACGACTGGCTTATCTCCATAATCACCGAAAGTTATGGTTTGCGCCGTGCCATCGCTGCTGCGATAAACGTAAAAGTTTGCCGCTACTCCAACAGTTGTGCTTGGGCGAAACACGGCGAGATCGGCTTTTCCGTCACCATCAAAATCCGCTGGAGTCGGAATGTCACCGCTTACTCCGAATTGAGAAAAGACAGGATTACCGCCGCTGCTATAGCGGATAGTCCACATGCCGGTTGAGGTATTAAAAAGTCCGGCGTCGGTCTTTCCGTCTCCGTCGAAATCGGCTGAAGCCACTTTGTCGTTGTTGCCGCCGAAATAGTCATAGCTTTGGGTGCTGTCGCTCGTGCTGCTGTTAACCATATACCAGGTGCCAGAGCCGTTTGAGTTTCGCCAGACGGCAAAGTCCGTCTTGCCGTCACCGTCGTAATCTCCGGGAGCAGTTTGATCGGTAGAGCTTCCCCATTGCACAATGGTCTGCTGCGAGCCTTGACCGCCAAGCACCCACCAAACTCCGGTGTCGGGTCGCCAGACTGCTAAGTCCGCGGGCGGAGCGGCGGAAGCGTTGGCGTCTTCAACTGCCAGCAAACGCGAGCCGGCATAAATGTATTCTTTAGATAATTGGGGCGTAGAAGTTACGACCGGGGCCGAAGCCAAAGGATTCAGGCGAGAGAGAAAACCGCCCGTTTCCTCGCCGCTTGAGGATTGGTTAAGTCTCTGCCGCTCGGCGGATTCCTGCAAACTTTTCATCACGGCTCCGAATGAACCGAGTGCCAGAAAGCAGATGACTAGAACCACCAGCCAGTGCTTTTTCAAATAAGCGATTCGGGAGGCGATCACGCCGCTATTTTCCGCCTTGCTTAATTCCGTTGCGACAATAGCGGACGGTTCTGTGTTTTCGGCTGATGATAAATCGAGTACCAGCGTTTCGCTTCGATTATTTCTTTTCTTTTTCGACATAACTTTTATTTTCGGTTTCTAAACCTTGATTTTTCGGATTGCGGAAATTTCCGCTGCGGCGGGTAATTTCCTATTAGAGCAACAGCAACGGTATATTGCAGCTATTGCCCTTACTGCTCTTCAAGCTCAAAAAGACAGACTGCGGACTACACCTCGACTGCCCTGTTGCCTAGAGAACAACAATGTTGAAAAAAATTGAATGGATGTTGACTTGAATTCGGGAAGGATTTTCGGTAAGATGACAAACTGTTAGTGGATGTGCATCTTTGGAGCCGAAACAGGCTTTCCGAAGGTGAGCTTCAAAAATCGTCCGATTTCGGTGACTGCAATCACCGGATCGGACTTTTTACTTTTTAGGCTCACTTTTCAAGCGACCATTTCAATCAAAGAACCTTCTTTCTGCTTATTAATTTTTGACCTTGCTTGACAACCTTGACTTGCTGAATACGAGAACAATTTTTGTCACTTATGAAATATTGTGTCAAATATGAAATCACATTTCAGGTGAAAATATTCTTCAAAGTTCCCTATTGTTCGTTGCTCAGATGCACATTTTTCGCCCGAATCACAAATTATTTGTTGTCCAAAACGACTATCTATTGTGTAAAATATCTAATTGTTGTCTAAAACGATTATCTATTGTCTAAAACGATTACGCGCTTGCCGTTCTAACCGATGCGGGATTGTTCCGGAGCTGAGATTAGAGTTTGAGAAGCCGCTTTTTCCTTTCTCAGCAGGTAGGCGTTTCGATATTTGCCGGGCGGCATTCCGAATTGCTTTTCAAAATCTTTGACAAAGCGGCTGCTGTCGCAGATTCCGACTTGTTTGGCTATTTCCTTGACGGAAAGATAGGTGGTTTCGAGAAGATGTTGAGCCTGCCGCATTCTTGCTTGGCGCAGATATTTTCTAAAGGATATTCCGGCTTCCCGCTTAAATAACTGCCGCAGGCGCGACGGTGACAAATTGAGAGTTTTGGCAAGATGGTTGAAATCAAAATTCTGATCGAAATTTGCATTAACAAGTCGGATTGCCTTTAGAATTCTAGGGTCTTTAACTTTTGATTCGGGCATGGGAGTTCACCTGTGTTTACCTTCGATGAATTTGAAAATCTTTCAGCTTCGAGATCCCTCTCGCCTGCCCTGTTTTACAAATTCAGCCAGTGAATATTTTTATCTATCTAATAATAATGAGTTTTTTTGCCGAAATCTTACAAACTTTTTAGTAAAATATTTGTTGAATTCAAAAATGAAGTTTTTCGAGAATTCAAAAATTATAATAAAAAAGACCGTCCAAATAGTGTAGTTTTCCAAACAGGCGCTTCATTTCCCTACCGAATCATATTCTAAAATCATTTCACAATAGGATAATTTTGTTCTTTTCGCTTAAAATTTAGACTTCGTTATAAAGTTCTGATTTTGTTAAAATATATTTTGCATTTAAAAACAAGTTTATGTTATTTATAGATAACAGCTTTTTAAGCTGTGCCTTACTTTTGAATCTCGCCCGGACTTAAAACTCTTATAAAGTCAATAACTTAAAGTGTTAATGGTATTTACCAAAAATAAAAGTTTTCTTCGCAGAGAATGAAAAGATGACTCTAAAAATCGAAAGACTTTGGGAAGAGATCGGTTTTTCTCCCAATTCAGCCCAAGAAGAAGCTATCAAACGAACGGACGGACTCTTATTTTTACCTGCCGGTCCCGGTTCGGGAAAAACGCGCGTACTTTTGTGGCGGGCTGTGAATTTGATTGCTTGCCATGATGTCAGACCTGGGCAGATTTTCCTCAGCACATTCACCGAAAAAGCCGCGTTTCAATTAAAACAAGGTTTGAACGCTTTACTCGGTTTGACAACGAATTTAACGGGCAAGCCTTAT
>DATHTS010000658.1:0-8028 GCA_035462935.1 Pyrinomonadaceae bacterium | reverse complement strand
TTTAGTTTGGCAAAAACGTATCCGGCGGCTTCGGTTTTTCTTTGCAGTTCATCGGGAATTTGCCCGACGCAGGCGATCCGTGAAAGATTTGCGATTAAGCCTTCGCGCCTGGCGCAGACTACGATCAAAAGAACTTTTTTCCAGCGGTTCGAGGTTAGCGTCGGGTGTCGAAATTTTTCGATCCTTTCATCCGCGCCGACCAGCGTTACAACTGAATTAATATTTTGAACTGCTAAAGCGTCTTCTACTTTCCGCGCAATCTCCAATTCGGTTTCGCCGACGGATATGCTTTCAAAAATCTTACCTAAAACCACGCCTGCGTCCTTTCCCAGATTTCGAAACCTCTCGATTTCCGCATCGGTTAAGCTGTAGCGGCACTTGGCAATCAAATTTTCAACCGCCCTGTATTTTGAACTCAAAGACAAATCCGACGCGATTTCTTTATTGCCTTCTAAAACCGATTTTGCCTTTTCAAAAACGAATTCGCCTGAAGATTTTTCGTCCTGCCAGGAGAACTCAACCGGCTCGAATTCTTGGGCGGAAATTTCCTCGCTCAAAAGGCGCTGCATCTCGATATTGTTTGCCAGAACAAACTTTTTGCCGTCCGCCCGAACCAGCAAAAACCCCGCGCCGCTTTCGACGCTCAAATTAATTGCGTTTGACGCGCCGCCGGTCAGCCACGCGAAATTGTGCTGCGAATTTATTAAAACCCCGCCGAGATTTTCTTCGGCGAGCATTTTTTGCAGCCTTTCGGTTTTTATTTGAATTTCAGGATTATTTTTCAAATTTGTTAATTGTTAATTGTTAATGGTTAATTGCTGGTTAAGCTAAAGGCTCAATTTACCATTAACAATTAACAACAAATTATTGATTCACACCGCTGGCTAAAAATCCGCCGTCAACAACCAAAACTTCGCCCGTGACATAACTTGCCGCTTCGGATGCTAAAAATACAGCCGCGCCCGCTAATTCTTCAACTTTTCCGAAACGCCCCATCGGAGTGCGAAGCTGAAATTCGCGTCCGCGCTCGGTTGATTCCAAAAGTTCGCGGTTAAGATCCGTTTTGAAAACACCCGGCGCAATCGCGTTGACGTTGACGCCGTGTTTCGCCCATTCAATGGCGAGCGATTTGGTCAAAGACGCGACCGCTGCTTTTGAGGCGGAATACGCCGCCACTTCAAATAGCGAAACAAAGGTTGAGAGCGAGGCGATATTTATAATCCGCCCGTATTTCTGCTCGACCATGTGCCGACCGAAAATCTGGCAAGCCCGCAAAGTTCCCGTCAAATTCGTTTCCAGAATCGCGCTCCAATCTTCTTCCGTAAAATCAAGCGTCGGAGCGCGTTTCGTGCGCCCGGCGGAGTTGACCAGAATATCAACCTTGCCGAATTCTTTGACACATTCATCCAAAAGATTTTGAAGCGACGCGCGATCGGAAACATCCGAGCAGATTCGCAAGGTGCGTTTTCCCAACCCTTCGATTTCCCTACAAGTGGTTTCGACTTGTTCCTGTCGGCGCGAAGTCGTTACGACATCGGCTCCGGCTTCGGCTAAACCGTGCGCGATGGCGCGTCCGATTCCCGACGTGCCGCCGATGACGACCGCGACTCTGCCGTCTAAGTCCAGTTTGGCATAACTCATAACAGATTAAATTTTAATTTTTAAGACAAGATTTTGGTAAAAGGTTTTACCATTTTGTTAAATTCGTCTTAGTATGTATCACTGACAAAAGTCTTGTCAAGCCGCGAAGATTTACTTTTTACTTATATTTTAGTATGGTATAAAGAAATTGCGGCTGCGGTTTTGATAAAGTGAAAAGTATAGTATAGTATTTAATTGGTTAAACCAATTTAGAATTACCCGAAAAAAAAGTGACAGCATCAGAAAAAAAGACAATCAATCGAAGAGTTGCCGGAAATAACGTCTGGCTCGGATATTCCGAAAGCACAAGCCTGCCGAAAAATCTTCCCGATTACGACTATGAAATTTTGGAAACGGAAGAAGCAGTCGGGCAGGCGATGTTTGACGAATTAGTCGCTTACTCGAAAGAAAAAGCGGGCGACATCGTAATAATTCTGCTCGGCGGGCGCGGGGCGCAGGCGATGTATCGAATAATAAATGAAAAATCGCAGACGGATGAAATTGACGATTTGCTCGGTCACCTCCACGTTTTTACGCAGGATGCGCTCGCGCCGATGCGGATGAACAACGGCTTGAGCTTTGTCCGCGATTTCGAGCGGCTTTTGGGTGATAAGTTTTTCGAAAAAATCAAAAGCTTTACGCCGATGAATACCGAAACCGATGATTTGGAAGGCGAGCTTATCAAATATCTGGAACGGCTTGAATCGCTCGGCGGTATTGATATTTTCTTTTTAGGACTCGGACCGGAAGCCGACGCCGCTTCGCATCTGGCTTATATCAAGCCGGATTCCGGCGCTCGTTTTTCCGACATTGCCGGAATTATTCCGATTTCGTCGAGCATCTTGGAGCATCATATTAATAAATTTAAGGTGGGCGGAAGCCAAATTTCCGAAGCCGACGAAGCTGAGTGCCGCAACGCCACGCATATTTTGACTTTAGGACCGGCGGCGATTTTGGGCGCGAGAAAAATCGTGCAGTCAATCGTTGACGCTTCGACCGCGCCGGCAAAGCGCGAAAGTTTTAAGCGAGTTATCGAAACCGAATTTTCCGAAGATGAAAATGAACTGCAAAAGCAGCTCGATGAAAATCCCGGTTTATGGATTCGACTTCATCCGAACGTAAAGGCATTTATTTTGCCTGATGTTTTAATATAATTTCATACTTTTATGCTGACTAACACGAAAACGGCTGCCCCAATCAGCGATTACGCGATTATCGTTAATCCCAAAGATAACGTCGCCGTAGTAAAAGAAGAAACGTTTGAAGGATTGATTGTTTTATTGCCCGATCAAAAAACGGTTACTTTAAAACAAGGAGTTCCGCCCGGACATCGTTTTGCGACGCGGGATATTCCCGCCGGAGATTTCGTTCGTCAATACGGGCAGCCGATTGGAACCAGCCTTGGAATAGAAGCGGGCGAATGGATTACGCACGGCAATATGACGAACGACGTGCCGGTCGTCCGCGATCTGCCCGAAGATTTACAAACGCCAGCGCCGGATTATTTTCCGAAAGAAAAAATCGAAACCTTTATGGGCTTTCGCCGACCGGACGGTCGCGTCGGAACCCGCAATTTTATTTTGATTGTGCCGACTTCGATGTGCGCCAGCCACGAGGCTTTGCAGATTTCGATGATGTCGGAGTTTATGCACTATAAACGGGAAAAATTTCCGAATGTTGACGGCGTTGTCGCCATTCCGCACAACAAAGGTTGCGGGTGTCAGGACGGCTCGAATCTCGACATAATGCTGCGGACGCTCGCAAATTACGCCGATCATCCGAATGTCGGCGGCGTGATTTTGATGGATTTGGGATGCGAGAAAACCAATCTCAAAAAGGTCGAAAAATATCTTTTAAAGCGCGAATTGGAATTTAACAAGCCGGTCGCCAAAATCGGAATTCAGGAAATCGGCGGAACTCAGGCGGCAATCGAAAAGGGCTTGAAAATTGTTGAAGAAATGCTGCCCGTTGTCAATGAAAATCGGCGCGAGGAATTTCCCGTGAGCGAGCTTGTTTTAGGCGTCAAATGCGGCTCATCCGACGGATTTTCGGGAATTTCGGCAAACCCTGCTTTAGGCGCGGCGGCGGATACTCTGGTGCGTTCGGGCGGCACGGTTTTGATCACGGAAATCCCGGAATTTTGCGGCGCTGAACACGTTGTCGCCAGCCGCGCGAAAGATGCCGAAACCGGACGCGCCATTTACAAAATGATTGACTGGTATAAAGATTACGCCTCGAAATTCGGTGGCGTTTTGAATAATAATCCGAGTCCGGGCAATATTGCGGGCGGTCTTTTGAATATCACTATAAAAAGTTTGGGCGCGATGTCGAAAGCCGGAACAACGCGTGTCGAAGGCGTTTGCGAATACGCCGAAGCGCCGAAAAATCGAGGATTGAATATAATGCAGGGTCCCGGCTACGATCAGGAGTCAACGCCCGCGCTGGTTGCCGCCGGAGCGACTGTCGTCGTTTTCACAACCGGCAACGGAACGACCATCGGCAACGCGATTGCGCCGGTCATTAAATTGGCGTCGAATAACCGCGTTTTTGAAAAGATGAACGGCGATATTGATATTTCCGCCGGAAACATTATTGAAGGTACTGAAACGATTGATGAAGTCGGTGAAAGAGTTTTTGAACACATCCGGCGCGTGGCGAGCGGCGAAATTCCGGCAAAAGCCGAAACGAACAAACATCGTGAGTTTCAATTCTGGGCGGAACAGACGGTTACGTTATAATATTTTGATTTTTCAAAATTATGAACAATTCGTCTATTTTCCAAACAGATTTGGCTAACTCAGCGGCAGGAACAATAAATTCCGCCAAAAAAGGCAATTTGCTCTTAAAGCTAATCAGAGCCGCGCAGCCAATTACGCGCAACGAGATTGCCAGCCGTCTGGATATTGATAAAAGTACGGTTACAGACAATGTAAAGCCTTTAATTAAAGCGGGAATCTTGCGAGAAGAAACTCTCGATTCCGAAACATCGGCAGGGCAGGGACGGCGACCGCGCGTTTTATCTTTTACGAATGAAAGCGATTATTTTATCGGCGTAAATTTGGGCGTGCGGCGCTCGCAAATTGGTTTGACCGCTTTGAACGGCGAGATTTTGTCGGAAGACGATTTTGAAACTCCGGCAGATGCGGCGACCGCCTTAAAAATTGCGCGAGAGAAAATTGAAAATCTGTATCGTGAAAACGAAAGACGAAATCTGCGCGTCATTGGCGTCAGCGTTCCGGGAATGACCGACGCGGAAAGACGCAGGCTTCTTTTCGCGCCGAATCTCGATTGGCACAATGTCGCAATCGCCGATGCATTTCAGATAAATTCGAGCGTTAAAATCGTCGTTGAAAACGACGCGACCGCCGCCGCGATGTATGAAGCGAGGATGAAGATTCGCCATTCAAACGACGGATTGATGACGAATTTTATTCTCATTCGTTCCGGCACGGGCATCGGCGTCGGTCTGGTAATCGGAAGCGAAGTTTATCGCGGCACGGGGCTCGGGCGAGGAATTGCCGGTGAATTCGGGCATATGACGATTGTCGCGGGCGGAAAACCCTGTGTGTGCGGAAATCGCGGATGTTGGGAAAAATACGCTTCGGCGGCTTCCGCCGCTTCGCTTTATCTGGGCGACCGTCCTTTGCGGCGAGGCGAAACCGCTCCGCGTTTTATTGAAATCGTCAACCGAGCCGAAAACGGCGAAATTCGGGCGCAGCGGACGCTCGAAAAAATCGGCGACTATCTCGGCATCGGCATTGCCAACGTAATTATGGGCGTCGGTATTCCGCGCGTGATAATCAGCGGGCGTTTGGTTTACGGTTGGAAATTTATCCGGGAACCGTTAAATAAAGCGATTGAAAGAAGCATCGTCGGAAAACTCGACGGCTGGTCGGTGGAAGCAGGAGAGCCTGTGGGGTCGGCAATCGGCGGCGCTTTGGAAGTTGCAGTCGAAGAATATTTAGCGCACAGTTTAGTTATGTGAAACCAATTTTTAAGGGGAAAAGTTATGAAAGAACAGATAGCATTAGAAAACATCAGTCGGGAAACCTGTGTGGTTAGAGAAACGAATAAAAGTAAAGGCAGAAACATCTCTGTTACGCCGAAAAACACGGCGACCAAATTTCTGCATTACGGTCGAATCATTCTCGAGGCGGGCGATGAGCCGTTGAGCTTTGAAAATGAAACGCACGAAACAGGCTTGATCTGTCTGAACGGTTCGGGAAAGGTTTCGACCGGCGGAGCCGTTTTTGAAGTCAATCGTTATGATTCGCTGTATATTCCGCGTGATTCGCGCATCGAAATCACGCCGGGCGCGGAAGGGTGCGATTTTGCCGAAGTTTCGGCGGAAGTCGAAAAAAGGTATCCGCTCCAATTCGTCGCTTTTGAAGAGATTCGCCAGGACCCGGCGCTTCATTTCATCGCCGGAAAACCGCCGACCGAGCGCGACCTGAACATTCTTTTAGGAAAAAATGTCGCAGCCGGGCGCATTATGGCGGGCGTCACTTTTTCGTCCGAGGGAAACTGGACTTCTTTTCCGCCGCACGAACACGCCGAGCTGCTCGAAGAAGCTTATCTTTATATTGATATGCCCGCGCCGCAATGGGGCATCCAGATGGTTTACACCAATCCGCAAGACCCTGAGCTTATCGAAGTCGTGCGCGAGGGCGATGTCATCGTAATGCCGAAAGGCTATCATCCGAACGTCGCCGCGCCGGGCGGTTCGATTAATTTTCTGTGGATGATGGCGGCAAACCGCGAAGGCGTTGACCGAAAGTTCGGCGTGGTGAACGTCCAACCGGAATACGCGCAGGGTGGTTCGGGCTTAGAAGCATCGCAAAAATAATTTAAGTGAGAAATGAGAAGTGAGAGGTGAGAACTTTTGAATAGTTACTTCTCATTTCTCACCTCTCACTTCTCATTTTTTTAATGATTCTCGATAAATTCAGACTTGACGGCAAAGTCGCGCTCGTTACCGGCGCGTCGGTCGGGCTTGGGCGAGCGATGGCGCAGGCTTTGGCGGAAGCGGGCGCGGATGTCGTCGCTCATTGTCATCTTACCGGCGAAGCGGATGAAACCTGCGCCGCGCTCGAAAAAATCGGGCGAAAAACGTTTTCAATCGCTGGCGATATGTCTGAAAAAGATGTGCCGCGAAATGTTGTCGAGCAGGTAATCGAAAAATTCGGGCGCATTGATATTCTCGTCAACAATGCAGGGATGATTCGCCGCGCTCCGGCGGTTGATTATTCGGAAGATGATTGGACAACTGTTTTGGAAGTCAATCTTTCGAGCCTCTTTCGTCTATCGCAAGCCGCAGGAAAAAGGATGATTGAACAAGGAGGCGGAAAAATCGTTAATATCGCCTCGCTGCTTTCGTTTCAAGGTGGAATTACCGTTCCGGCTTATACGGCTTCAAAATCCGGTGTCGCCGGTCTGACAAAAGCGCTCGCCAACGAATGGGCGAAATTCAATGTCAATGTAAATGCCATCGCGCCCGGCTATATGGCGACCGACAACACCGCGCCGCTTCGCGCGGACGAAACGCGCAACCGGCAAATTTTAGAACGAATTCCCGCCGGGCGCTGGGGCGAGCCGGATGATTTGGCTGGCGCGGTCGTGTTTTTGTCATCCGCGGCGAGCGATTATCTGCAAGGTCATATATTGGTTGTGGACGGCGGCTGGATGGCGAGATGATTTTGGATTTTAGATTTTGGATTTTGGATTTGCTAGTCTCTATTCGTGTTAAATATAAAAGATAATAAAGATTGTCGCTGGGATTTTGTTTCTTTGGGCGAAGTAATGCTGCGCTTCGACCCGGAGAATGATCGTATTCACAACGCGCGCAGTTTCCGCGTTTGGGAAGGCGGCGGCGAATACAATGTCGCCCGAAGCTTGAGCAAAGTTTTCCGGCTCGATGCGGCGATTATTACCGCTCTGGCTGATAATCAAATCGGCAGGCTGGTCGAGGATTTGATCTGGCAGGGCGGCGTTGATTCTTCGGAAATTTTATGGCGCGAAACCGACGGCATCAGCCGAAAGGTGCGAAACGGAATGTATTTTATCGAGCGCGGCTTTGGTTTGCGCTCGCCCGTCGGCTGTTCCGACAGAGGAAACACGGCAATTTCCCAGCTTAAAAAGGGCGATATTGATTGGCAGAATATTTTTAACAAAAAAGGCGCGCGCTGGTTTCACACCGGCGGAATTTTCGTTGGGCTTTCCGATACAACGCCCGGTGCCGCTCTTGAAGCAATGCGGAAAGCTAAGGAAAACGGCGCGATTGTTTCTTATGATTTGAATTATCGTGATTCCCTCTGGTCGGAACGAGGCGGACGCGACGCGGCAAACGCGCTCAATCACGAGCTTTTACCTCTTGCCGATGTAGTTTTC
>DATHTS010000657.1:0-3938 GCA_035462935.1 Pyrinomonadaceae bacterium | reverse complement strand
AAAGAATTCTCGACCAAAACTCTGACGGGCACGACGATACTTTCGAGAACGGGAAGGAAAAAGATTTTGATTTGTCGGCGGGAAATCTTAACGAGTTTGAAAAAGTAAATGCCGAAACTCCAATTGAAAACGGTCATAAGGAAGAGTCTAATTTTGAAACCGAAACCGACGGCGAGGAATTTTCCGAAGAAAGAGCCGATTCGTTTGACGAAGTTGATTTCGGAAGGGAATTTCAGGAATATCTCGATCCCGGCTATCGCACACAGGAATTTGAATACAAGGAAGACGCGCCCAGTTTCGAGCAGTTTTTGACGCGCTCGGAATCTTTGACCGAACATCTCGAATGGCAGCTCAATCTTTGCCAGATCAGCGAGAAATTAGAAGAAGCCGGAATTGCCGTTATCGGGAATTTGAATGAGGATGGTCGCCTGATTGCCTCGATTGAAGAAATCGCCGAAATGTGCGAATGCTCGTCGGAAAGGGTTGAAAAAGCGCGGCAAATTGTGATGCGGCTCGAGCCTGTGGGCTGCGGGGCGCGGGATGTAAAAGAATGTCTTTTGGTTCAGCTCGAAGCCAATGGCGAAGGCGAGAGTTTGGCGGCGGATTTGGTTAAAAATCATCTGGAAGATATTCAGCCGCACCGCCTGCAGCATCTGGCTAAAGATACGGGCATAGACATTCACGAGCTTAATGAAGAAATAAACAAAATCCGCATTCTCGACCCGTATCCCGGCAGGCGTTATTCGATGGAAGAGCCGATTTATATTTCGCCGGAAGTTTATATCGAAAAGATCGAGGATGATTACGTTATTTATTTTACCGACGACGGAAGCCCGCGCCTGCGTATCAGTCAAACTTACCAGCAGCTGGTCGAGCAGGAAGAAACAACCAAGGAAACCAAGGATTTTATAAAGGAAAAAGTGCGCTCGGCGGTGGATTTATTAAGAAATATCGAGCACCGAAAACAGACGATTTACCGAGTAGTCGAATGCATCGTCAAGCGGCAGAGAGAATTTCTCGATTACGGCGTGGCGCACATCAAGCCGATGATGCTAAAAGATGTTGCCGAAGACATCGGGATGCATCTTTCGACTATTTCCCGCGTCGTCAACCGCAAATACGCGCATACGCCGCAAGGCGTTATTGAACTGCGGCGCTTTTTCAGCGAGGGAATGCTCAACGAGGAAGGCGAGGAAGTTTCGACGCGGATTTTGAAACTGAGAATAAAGAAAATGATCGAGGATGAGGACACTAAAAAGCCTCTGACCGACGACAAAATCGCCAAAATGCTGAGCAAAGAAGGCGTAAAACTTTCGCGGCGCACAGTCGCCAAATACCGCGACCAGATGCAGATTCCGGGTTCGCGGGAAAGAAAAACTGTTGTTTAATTATCGGTTTTCCATCTTTGATTAAATGTTTTTGAGTTCAATCTGAGACCGGAGACCGGCTGACGATTATGAAATTTGAATATACAGGAAGACACATTGACGTAACCCCGGCAATTCGTTCGCACGTCGAGGAACATTTTGCAAGAATAAACCATTTATTTGACGGCAATCATTCAAAAGCCCATGTCATCATCGAAGTTCAACGCGGCAGGCATCGTTCAGAGGTGATCGTTAATTATATGAACGAGGTTTTGACCGCCGAAACGACGCTCGCCGATATGTACCAATCGCTTTCGAGGACGATTGATAAAATCGAGAAGCAGGCGCGGCGGCTGAAAACAAAGATTATTGATAAATCTCACAAAGCTCAAAAAACCGGCGTTGTCGCTCCCGATGTAACACCGGTTGAACCCGCTCCGAATACGCCCAGAATTATTAATGTCCGCCGGTATGGGGTGAAGCCGATGACGGCGGAAGAAGCGGCGATGCTGCTCGATGATGAAGAAAATCAATTTCTGGTTTTCAGAAATTCGGAAAATGAAAGAATTTCCGTCATTTACAAACGAAAAGACGGTAATTACGGTTTGATTCAGCCTTAACGAATCTAAAAATATTCACGGAATTACACGAAAGAAAATTTCGTGTAATTCCGTGAAAACCGCCAATAATTTATTTGATTTTCCCGCTTCCTATTTTTAATGCAAGCCGCAAATCTAAACGCCAATCCAAAAATCTCCGTTGCCGAATTCGTTAAAAAATCGCCCGCTGAGATGGAATTAAAAGTTTTGGCGGGCGAGAAAGGGCTTGCGAAACGCGAAATCAGCTCAACCAGAATTCAAAAACTCGGTCTGGCTTTAGCCGGTTTTTCGCACTACATTCACGCCGGAAGAATCCAGATTGTCGGGCAGAGCGAGATAACTTATCTTCTTCAATTGGAAAGGGAAAAGCGTATCGCCGCAATTCACAATCTTGAATTGGAAAAAATCTGCTGCATTTTGATCACAAAAAATCTTGAGCCGCCGCGTGAATTACTCGAAATCGCGCAAAAAGAAAATCTTCCGGTTCTCAGAACGCCGCTCATCAGTTCAAAAACTATCAGGATTGTCTCGGATTTTTTACAAGAACTGCTCGCGCCGCAGACGACAATTCACGGCGTTTTGATGGGAATGTACGGCTTGGGAATTCTGATTTTGGGCGAGTCGGGAATCGGAAAATCGGAATGCGCTCTGGATTTGATTACACGCAGGCATCGTTTGATTTCCGATGATACGGTTATCGTTAAAAAAATCGGTGATGATTTGATAGGCAGTTCGCACGATTTAACCGCCGAGCATCTGGAAATTCGCGGTTTGGGAATTTTGAATGTCCGCGATCTTTTCGGCGTTTCCGCCGTCGGGCGAAGCAAGCGGATTAATTTGTGTATCGAGTTGAAAAAATGGAGCGAGGTTTTGGAAGTCGAGCGTTTGGGCATCGAGATGCGGCAGGAGGAAATTCTGGAGGTGAAAATCCCGAAGTTCGTTTTGCCGGTCAGTTCGGGCAGAAATCTTTCTACTTTGGTGGAAACGGCGGTTCGCGTGTATCTTTTAAAGGTTTCGGGTTATGACGCGGCGCAGAAATTAATCGAAAAACATACGGCGGCAATCAGCGGGGAAAATAAATAAAATAATGGCTGAAAGAAGAGATGTTCCGAATTTTGTGATAATCACCGGTTTGAGCGGTTCGGGGATGAGTTCGGCAACCAATGCTTTTGAGGATTTAGGTTATTTCTGCGTGGATAATCTGCCGATCACGATGCTCTCGACTTTTGCCCGCCTGCTCGTCCCGAACGCCGAAGAAGTCGTAGCGATTGAAAAAGCTGCTCTGGTCATAGATATTCGTGAACGCCAATTTTTATCGGAGTTTTCCGACCAATTAAAAAACTTGCAGGAAATAAAGCTCAAGCCTTTTGTTTTGTTTTTTGAAGCTTCGGATGAAGTTTTGCAGCGCCGTTTCAGCGAAACGCGCCGACCGCATCCGGCGGATTCGGGAAAGGGGTTGCTGGCGGCGATTCGCGCCGAGAAAAAAGCGATGCAGTCAGTGCGCGAAATAGCTGATTTAATAATTGATACATCCGACCACACCGTTCACACATTGCGCCGATTTTTGGTGCAAAGATTCGATCATTCGGAAGACGGCGTTCCATTCGACATCCAAATAGTAAGTTTTGGTCATAAACACGGCGTTCCGCGCCAGATTGATCTGCTTTTTGATGTTCGCCATCTGCCGAATCCGTATTTTGAGGCAAAACTAAAGCATTTGCCCGGAACGGATGAAAATGTAATCGGTTTTCTAAATAAGCAAAAGGAAGTCGGGGAAACAATTAACCGATTTACAGATTTGCTGAAATATCTCCTGCCGCTTTATCGCCGCGAAGGAAAATCTTATCTGACGATTGGAATCGGCTGCACGGGCGGCAGGCATCGCTCGGTTATGGTGGCGGAAAGGCTCGGACAGGAGCTCAGAAATGATGGTTTTGACATTTCCGTTTCTCATCGAGACGTAAGAAAATAG
>DATHTS010000656.1:0-7192 GCA_035462935.1 Pyrinomonadaceae bacterium | reverse complement strand
TGATTCTGTCGGACGCTGACCTCGATATGCAAGTTGCAGTTCAGCCAATCCCTTTTCGACTTTCGATTGATAAAAAACCGACCACCAGATAAAAAAGCCGAACAGCAGAACCAAAAAGGCTGCTGCTGCCAATCGAAACGTGGGCAGACTGATTAATCTTCGCCAATCGAAGAAGGCGTTTTTTTCTTTCGTAAATTGTCTGACGGTTTGTTTTTCAGAACGAGCGGCGTATTTTCGCAAATCGCGGATGAGACGCAGTTTTTGTTTTCTTTCCGGGGCGTTTAGAAAATATTGGTCGAAGCTTTTTTGTTCGGAAGGTTTGAGAGCGCCGTCGAGATATTCGTCAATTAACTCGTCTTCGGCGACCGCAATTTCTTCGACAAAATCATCGTCGAGCAAAATTTTTTCTTCTATCCGGCGCATCTCGGCTTTATTGCTCAAAGCTCCCAAAAGATATTCTCTGATTGCCTTTTGCTTCTCCAAATCTTTTTTTCCTTTCTTTTCAACCTGTTCCATAATGTTATGGCAAAAAGCGACAAAACCTTTCAGGGTTTTTTTTCGCTGATGCAGTTTTGCACGCATTTTTGCAAATTAGCACGAATCCGGCAAGTTCTGACCTGCAATGCGCTGGTATTGATTCCGAGTTTTTCAGCCATCGCGCGGCGAAGCTCGATTTTGGCTCTTTTGTCTTCCTTGTAATAATTGACGATCAACTCGCGGTCGTCTGCTGACAGAATTTCGAGACACTTCTCCAGACATTCATACTCCAGTTCCGACTCAGGCTCGGATTTGCTGTAATTATTCGTTTCGATTAACTCAAGTTTTTTGATTTTCTTCTGCTGCCGCAGCCACTCGTGATGAATGTTATCCGCCACGCCGTAAAAATAAAGCGTCGGCTCCCCGATATATTTTTCTTTTATTTGCGGCAATTTTTGCATCACGCGGTTGATGGTCGTATCGGCGAGTTCTTCGGCTTCAAAACAGCCGCGACAGACGAAAATTCTTATCAAATGCTGCCGAATCTTTTCATATTTCCGCCCAGCCGCTTCTCGATTCTGATCGAGCCAGTTGAGCAGCCCGTCGAAATTTTCCTGTGTTATTGTTGTTTCTTTAGCCATTTAGGAAGAAATTAAGGGCAATTACTCCCTTCATTCCTGAAGAAATTAAACTCAAATAAACCTTTATTTATCGGAAACGATTTCCTTACAAATCGGGGTATATCTTCTAAAGATAGCGTAACCGCCGATCTTTTGAAACTGTTGCGAACTATTTTCTAATAAATTGTTAATTACTAATTTTTTTTGAAAGATTTTATAGAAAAAAGTTATTCCATGGATTTTGCACAAAAACTAAGAATAAAAAGTCGAAACCACGAAATAATACGAAAAAAGATGAATAAATTACTGTTGTTTCGTGTGATTTAGTGGTTACATTCTCTTTATCATTATAAAAATCGGATTCCCTTGTTAATTCTTGTTCAAAGACGATTCCGGTTCGATTTCCGGCGTTTCCCCGCCACGGAGAGCATTAAAATTAGAGCCGGTTAAGCGTCTACGGTATGAACAAATTATTTCAATTCAATTGTTTGTTCATATCGCGGCACGACCACATTCCAACCGAATCTTTCGCGGATATGTCCAGCCATTGCCTCAGCGGCTTCGGGTTCGCCGTGCGTCGTGAAAACGGTTTTCGGCGTGGTTTGCAAGCCTTCGAGCCAGCGCAAGACCGCTTTCCAATCGGCGTGGGCGGAAAAGCCTTCGACTTTTTCAACGCGGCAGCGCACCGGAAGCCATTCTTTCATAATTTTTACTTCGCGCTCTCCGTCCAGGATTCTGCGCCCGGTTGTTCCTGCCGCTTGGAAGCCGACAAAAACAATTGTCGCGTTTTTATCGGGCAACATCCGCATCGCGTGATGCAGAACCCGCCCGCCGGTGAGCATTCCTGAAGCCGAAATGATAATTCTCGCTCCTTTTTCGGCATTCAGAGCCTTTGATTCATCGCGGCTGGAAGCGGTTTTCATCGAGCCGGTTCGCAAGGGATGGCGTTTTTGCATCACAATCGAAGCATATTCCTCGTCGTGTTCGGAAGTCCAGCGACCATAAACCTGTGTCGCTTGCGCCGCCATCGGCGAGTCAACGCGAACCGGCAAAACGGGAATGCGTTTTTGATCTTCGAGTTCGCGGATTAAATATAAAAGCTCCTGCGTTCGACCGACGGCAAAAGCAGGAATTAAAACCGGAGCGTTTCTTTCGGCGGCTTCGTTGATAATTCGGGCAAGCTGATCATCCGAACTGACATCGCCGTGCAAACGGTTTCCGTAAGTTGATTCGACCATCAGATAATCGCAGTCAACCGGAACTTCCGGGTCTTTTACAATCGGCTGGTCATAATGTCCCAAATCGCCGGAAAAAAGAAAGCGAATCGGTTCGCCGTTTTCCTTCGCATCGGCGATTTCAACCAAAACCAAACTCGCTCCGATAATATGACCGGCAACATAAAACGCGGCGCGAAATCCTTCGCAAATCTCGACAAACTCGCCGTCGTTCGGCACGGGATTTAATAATTTCAACGCGTCTTTCGCGTCCGTTTCGTCATAAAGCGGAAGCGCGGGCGTGTGTGTCGTCAAGCCTTTCCGGTTGCGATAATCGGCTTCTTCTTCCTGCAATCTTCCCGAATCCGGGAGCAGGATTTTTAGCAAATCCGCCGTTCCGTTTGAAGTAAAAACTTTCTTGTCGTAGCCGAGTCGGACAACTCGCGGCAAATAACCCGTGTGGTCAATATGGGCGTGAGTGACGATAATTGCATCAAGTTCGTTCGGATCAAACGGCGGCGCTTCCCAATTTCTCTGCCGCAATTCCTTCAAACCCTGAAAAAGCCCGCAATCAACCAAGACCTTTCTGCCGTTGTGTTCAAGAAGATATTTTGAACCCGTAACGGTTCCGACGCCGCCGTAAAATGAAATTTTCGCCATAATTTTTATAAAATACCACAGGACGGACGAATAAATTCAAAAAGGATAGACAGAATTCTTTTATCCGAGGGTTTATTCATTTTCAAAATCAGCGGGGGCAGAGCCGCCCTTCCCGACTTGCCAATTTACCCGGCTTGCCTTTTTTCCGTTAATCCGCCCGGCTATTAAGCAATTAAGCATTCAAGGCAAAACAAGTTTCAGGTCTGGAAGGGCGGCTTTCCCCCGCTTTCCAGAGGATCAATAAACCCTGTCTTTTCGGTCCATCCTGTTTGAATTTTTTTGAGCTTTACGCCTTTGAGTTATCTTTTATTAAAATCAAATCGCTGTTAAAAATTCCGCGCAGGATAAAGAGTTTTTTGCTGTCGGGCGACCACGCGAAGTTGATGATAATGCCTGAATTAAATTCCGTAACCGGTTTTTCTTTCCGGTCATCAACGGAAATGCTCCAGAGATTGTCAACGCCCGCCCGGTTTACGTAAACCAAAGATTTCCCATCCGGCGACCAGTCGAAATGAGGGCTTATATTTATCTCGCTTTTTTCCTGTTTTTCCGCTACCTTTCCATCTTCAAATCCGACTAACTTCGCGCTCGTGTGAAACTCGGAGGTCTTGGCGTCGTAGTGATACGACAAAAAAGCAAGCTGTTTCCCATCCGGCGACAGCCTTGGAAACTGGTTTGAAGTTTCCGTTTCGGCTAACAGAGGCTCAGCCTCGCCGCCTTCTATCGGAACCTTCATCAGGTTCGATCTGCCGCCGTCGCTTTGCAGCCGAGCAAAAAGCACGGTTTTACTGTCGGGCGTAATTTCCACGTGAATGTCGGGTCCTTCCTGAAAATTTGTCAACTGCGCGGGATTGCTTCCGTCCGTGTTCATTCGCCAAATGCTTAATCTGCCGCCGCGGTTTGAAACGAAAACAATATACTTTCCGTCGGGCGAAGCGACCGGATTATAATTGAATCTGCCGCCCGAAGTTAGTTGCCTTTCACCGGTTCCGTCCTCGTTTATCGAAAAAATATTTATTTCCTCGCCCGTTTTTTTCGAGAAAAGAATTCTTCCGCCCGGCGCATAAGAAATTCCGTTATTTCCTACGTTATTCTTATTATCGCCGGTTAGCTGCCGCATTTCTTTGGTCGCCGGAACAAACGACCAGAAGCTCGAAATCGTATCCACTTTCGTCGTAACCATCGTTCCTGCATCGGTGGAAAGACTCAAATTATCGTAATCGCTCGTGTCGTTCGTAATTTGTCTTAGCTCGCCCTGCGGCATATTCATCTGCCAAACCTGCGAGGTGTCGTTCATATCCTGCTTTCCGATAAAGACAAAACCGGCGTCATTTTTCAGCCACTGCAAAGAATGCGCCGTCATCCAATTTTTACTGCCGACAGGACTTAACTGCTTGTCTTTTAAATTAATCGCAACGATTTTTATTTTTTGGTTCAGTTCTTCCGAGCTTTTATGCGCGCTCACCAGCAATCTTTCGCCGTTGGGCGCCCAAGCCGCGTCCACAAACCTGTCGAAACCAATTTCCCGGGTTTGCACAAAAGGCTGCAAGTTTGTGCCGTCGGCTTGAGCGATAAAAATCGTGTCGCCGCCTTCGGTCGGATTATGGCGAATAAACGCAACCTGTTTTCCGTCGGGAGAGAGAACCGGTTTCGAATCAATATCAATAAGAATTCTCTTGCTTTCGCCGCCGAGTGTCGAAACCTGATAAAGCGTTCCCAAGCCCTTGTCGGCAGTTATGTAATAAATATAATTCCCGTCAGGCGAAAACGCCGGTTGGTAAAATTCTAAAACCGTCGGCTTGACTACTTCGACCGTGCTTCCGGTCAAGACTTGCCTGACCATCAAACTCCGTCTTCCGTTTTGATTATTTACATATGCGACGAACTTTCCGTCAGGCGAAATGGCGGCAGACTGCGCGGTTCCCGTATCAGTCAAACGGTCAACCTGAATTGACTGAAAACTCGGCTGGCTGGCTGCAAAAAAACCTCCGAACCATCCAAACCAGTTGCTGAAAGCCCAAACCGAACCGACGACGAGAATCGTAATCACCGCAAGTATTCCAAGCGGCATAAATCCCCAGCCTCTTCGCGTCGAACCCGTATTCGCGCGAGTATCTTTCAAGCTATTCGTTTGCCCGACGGTTTCGCTTTCCCTTGAAAGAGTGCTGTGAATGAGAGTTTTGCTCTCGCTCGTATCGTGAATGCCGATTGCCGTAGTTTTAGTAAAGTTTCTAATCCGGCTGTCGCTGGGATCGCTTTCGATTTGCGCCCGCAGGTCTTTCAAATCCAGCGCGAAATCCTTGATGCTTTGATAGCGTTCCTCAGCTTTTTTCCGCAAAGCCTTGCGAATAATTCTCTGCAATTCTTCGGGAACGCCTTCGAGCGGCGGCGGTTCTATATGAATCAGCGCGGCGATTGAATCACCGACGGTTTCCCCGGCAAACGGATTTTCGCCCGTTATCGTTTCATACAAAACCACGCCGAGTCCCCAAACGTCGGTTCTCTCATCGGCTTCCTTCCCTCGCGCCTGTTCCGGCGACATATAGCGGACGCTGCCCATCACCATTCCCGGCTGGGTTTTAACAAGCTGAATCGTCTCGTCTTCCGCGCCGACGGTTCGCTGAAGCAAAGATTTTGCCAACCCGAAATCGAGAATTTTCACGTAACCGTCGCGCCGGATCATAATGTTTTCCGGCTTAATGTCGCGGTGAACCAGATGCGCTTCATGCGCTACAGCCAGAGCGTCGGCAACCTGCTCGGCAATCTTTATCGCGTCAAGCAAAGTTAAATCGCCCTTCGATATTTTTTCGCGCAAAGTTAAACCGTCAACAAATTCGGTAGCGATATAAAGCCGGTCGCCTTCTTCGGCAATTTCGTGAATGGTAATGATATTCGGATGATTAAGTGCGGAAGCGGCGCGGGCTTCGAGCTTGAAACGCTGAACGCGCTCGTCGTCACAGCAAAATTCAGGCAGCAAAACTTTCAGCGCGACATTCCGGTCAAGCTGCTCGTCGTGCGCCAAAAACACCTCACCCATTCCGCCCGTGCCGATTTTACGGCGAATTTCATAGCGACCGAGTTTTGTGCCTGAAAGCATTATTTTTAAATCCTGTATCCGAAAGATTGCTATTAGTTAAACGTCTGAAGACAGGTAAAAGTTTATAAATGATTGAAAAAAAACGTAAAATTTTTGGATTGTCCGCGGTATTAAAAAACGAATCTTTATTTCTTATATTTATTCGGTTTTAATTTCGCGCGCCCAGTTTCTAATTTTACTAATCCATTCAAGGCGACTAAGAGTTTTACTTTCCTTTATAAATTCAGTCAATGCTTCAGGTGTAACAAGAGGCAGAGAAATACTGCTTGAAATTGGAACGTATTTGCCCTTTTCGAGCTTTAGAATTTCCATTTGCTCGCCGTCAAAACGCCAGATTTCGGGAACGCCGAAAGCAGCGTAAATATTTTGTCGAAAGGTTGAAAGACTTGTAATATCAACTTCGATAATCAAATCCGGTGCGGGATGAACGTTCATATCCAACCGTTCCAAACCTCGAATTTTGGGTTCATTCTCAAAATAAAAACATGAATCAGGCTCGAATCCGCGTTCGAGGTCTTCTCTTCTGAAAGTTGTCGAACCGAGGCTGCCGCAATTTATTGACCACTCAACAGATCCAAAATTTATGAACAAGACAATGTAATCGGTAATTGATTCATGTTCCGCTGATTTGACCATAATTAAAAGATTTCCGTTCTCAAAATAAAAAAGCGGATTGCGAATTTTGTCCATCGTCTCTTCGACAAACCTGTTGTAAGTTTCCCAAGAAACATTCGACAATATAATCGCGGCTTCCTGCTGGCGGGCAATATCAACCGCTTTGTAAATTCTGTCAATTGAAGTTGTTTTCGGTAAATCTAAAACTGCGCTCATAATTTTTCTCCGAAACTATTTTACACCGATTACTTTTTCTCTGGGATTGTGAATCTCCTGCAAACTTCTCACATTTACCTTCTCCTGCGATTTTTTCGTCGCAATCGCCTCAGCCAACGCCTCCGCGCCCGTTATTGTCGTAACGGTCGGCACGTTGAATTGCAAAGCGGCTTTGCGAATGGCTTTTTCGTCGTAGTGCGAAGTTCTGCCGAGCGGCGTATTGATAATAAGAGCGATGTCGCCGCGCTTGATGTAGTCAACAATATTCGGGCGACCTTCGTTGACTTTGAAGA
>DATHTS010000655.1:0-3501 GCA_035462935.1 Pyrinomonadaceae bacterium | reverse complement strand
GCTTTGCCCCCGCTCTTCGGCTGCCTGCTGAAAACAAGCAATTTTAATTTGCACACCCTTCAGTTAATTTAGTTTTCCGACATTTTGATAAAACTGGAAAGTTTTCCCGCGAGGGAGAGTTTCAGACCCGCACGGTTCGAGACCTCCCGGATGCGGGAGAAACACAAATTTAATTAAAGGAGAAAATTTCATGGCTAGAGACAAAAGAGATTGGTATCCGACCACCAGAGATGGCGAGAAAAATTTGTATGAGAATATCGCGACGGTTATGAAGCTAAATATCCGTATTTGACTTCGGAATACAGGAGGAAGATTCATATAATGTGCCGGGCGTTTATCGAGTGTTACGACAAGACCGAGTATAACCGCGCAACTTCCAAGCAGGCGACGTCGTGGTTCGGTAATATTGTGGCGAGCAAACAGGAAGGCACACCCGCGCCACCCGTTTATTTGCCGATAACTCTGCCGCCCGCGGCGTTTGTCGGACTTGAGAAATTTTGCCGCGATTTTGCGGGGTTGATGAAAAAACAGTTTAATTACGACAAGGCGGACGGGCTTGATCTGATGATCGAGCACGAAAAACCGGACGATTTGAATTTAAATAACGCGCAGCCCGAACTGAAAATTTCGGTCGCGGATACGGCAGTCGGAATCGCTTGGAAAAAGTCAGGTTTTGATGCGCTCGAACTGCAATTTCGCAAATCGGGCGCGACGACGTGGCAGGCGGTGGACAAAAGCACCGTCAGCGAATTCGAGTTCACGCCACCTCTGACAACGACAGCGTGCCGGAAAAATTCGAGTTTCGAGGCGTTTACCTGATAAAAAATCAGTGCGTCGGGCAAGGGTCGCCGAACTACACGGAAACTGTCGGTTAAAGAAGTGAGGAACCATTAAAAAGGACGCAGATGCAAGAATTGTTTTAATTCTCGATTTAGGCGGCAAGTCGGAAACTATCGAGTTTCCGTATGGAAAAAAATATGATGAAAATCTGCTTCGCAGTTTTCCGCGCCGGGTGAAAAATGTCGGCACCAACAGTTATTTGGCATCGTTGGCATTAATCGTCGAGCGGCGAAGCGTTAATAGTGTCGCGTTTATTCAAATAGACAGCTTTGATTTAACCGTCGGGATTGAACCTAAGCAAAACTAATACAAGAAGAAATGCGATTTTTCTCAACGTTAGCTTAAATTATTCTGTTTTAAGATACAGAAGCCCTGATGTTAAAAGGCGGAAATGCCAACGTTAAGGAGTATGTCAATGATTTCAAGTTTAATAACCTGCCCCGCTTTCAAAAGGGCAACGCTTAATTGTTGAAAAACTCATTGCAAACGAAAAAACAAAAAGGAGAAGGAAAATGACTGGAGAGGGAATTTTAAAGTTGAAAGCAGAAGCGGAAGCAGCACAGGCGGCGGCGGATGCGGCGGCGGCGGATGCGAAGGCTAACCCGACGGACGCGGCGAAAGCGGCTGCGGCTGTCGCAGCTGACGCAAAGGCAACTGAGGCATGGAAAGCCTGGAAAATGGCGGAAAGAGATGTGCCGCCCGTTTCGCCAACTGATTGGCGGGTGATTCTTCTCGGCGCTTATCTCGCTTTGACACTATTAGGGAGCGTCTATCTGCTTGCGATTATGGCGATGGCAGAGCCGCCGGAAAGAACAGTCGGCGAGTTGCGGATCAGTTGTTGCGGCGAGAACAATGAATACTGCCCAACCCCGATCCCAACCCCGTCGCCAACTCCAACGCCGGCAAATACAAACACCAATAGCGCAGACAATTCAAACAGGGTTTCGGGCAATACAGCCGCCGGAAATACTAATCAGGCAAACTCAAACGCAACTGGTAATACTGCTGCCAATCAAACGGCGAACGATAACTCGAACCGACAGACAAATGCTGCTTCAAACCGGGCAAACACAAACGCTAATTTGAGCGCGAACGCTAATCAAACTCCTGCACGGAACACTAATTCTGAGACACAGAATATCCCGGAGCTTACGATTCCACCCGTAGTTTGCGTTAAATATTTCAATCGTCTGTCTGCCGACGGATTTTTGTTTTTAATCGTTCTATTTGCCGGAATGGTCGGGGCGGTCACGCGGGGCATTTTTTCGTTTGTCCGCCATCACGGGGTGGGAGATTTTTCGTTTAGCTGGACGTGGTTTTATCTTTTCCTTCCGTTTAGCGGTCCGGTTGTCAGTCTGTTTCTATATTTCATCATTCGCGGCGGTTTTTACGGCTCGCCGGTCGGAAAGGGATTGATCTTGAACTTTTTCGCTTTTGTCGCGCTCAGCACTTTATCGGGATTGTTTGCGGAAAACGCCATGGAAAAACTGCGGCAGGTCGCCGAGGTTCTGCTTGCGAAAGTTCCGGCGAAGGTCGAGAACCCCAAAGAGACGACGAACAAAAGGGACGGCAAATAAAACAAAAATGGAGGAAAATTAAATGGCTAAAATTAATCGCAAATTCTTTTTCGATCACGTCAGGCTTAATCTGTTTGGCGGAAGCATGAAACAATCGCAGGTTGAGGGCTTAACCGCTATTCTCGACGAATGGGAAAAGAATCATTCGGATAAAGACGACCGTTTTCTCGCCTATATGCTCGCCACGGTGCATCACGAAACCGACCGCAAATTTCAGGGCATCGAGGAATATGGCAAGGGCAAAGGAAGGAAATACGGCACGGCTGACCCGGTTACGGGAAAAGTCTATTACGGGCGCGGTTTTGTGCAATTGACATGGAAAGACAATTACAAAAAAATGTCTCCGGTTTGCGGCGTTGACTTGGTAAAAAATCCCGAACTCGCGCTGGATGTCAAAAACTGCGTGAAGATTTTATTCCACGGTATGCTTAACGGTTCGTTCACGGGCAAAAAACTTTCCGATTATTTCAATAAGGATAAAGGCGATTGGATAAATGCCCGCAGAATTATCAACGCCCTGGATAAAGCCAGTCTGATCTCCGGGTATGCCAAGCGTTATTATGCCGCCATCAGCTACACGGCAGAATAAAATTTAACGTCAAATCGGGAGAAGAGATACTGAAAAATAAAGAGTTATTTTATAATAGCTGGCTCTTTGCGCGCTTTGCGAGATTATTTTGCGTCCTTTGGGGTTAATCTCGGCTTTGCACAAAAATTAAGAATAAGAAAACGGAAGCCGCTAAAAAGCACGAAGCAACACGAAAAAGCGTCAATAAATTCAGTGTTATTTCATGTCATATAGCGGTTTCAGCCGCTTTATTGTAAAAAATTTCATTTCTTGGTTAATTTTTGTGCAAGGACGTTAATCTTCTTGTTCTTAACGCAAAGAGGCGCAAGGTTTTCACAAAAAGCGCAGAGAATTAATTTTATTAGCATTTTCTTATTTCCTTATCCCGAACTGACGTTATATTAATGAACTTTTTTTAGACATTTTAGAATTAAGTTTTAGATTTACCTTAAAAAATCTGACAAAAATTTATAGCATCCCTAAACTCAAAAATTGCTTCTAAACTCTTGTTTTTAA
>DATHTS010000654.1:0-8495 GCA_035462935.1 Pyrinomonadaceae bacterium | reverse complement strand
ATAAATGTTAAATGTTCAATGTCAAAGAAGTCCTAAATGCCGTAAATCTTCAATCGGTTCTTCAAACGAGCACGAACCGAATGAAATAATATTTCTCTCCCGCACAACTTTTAGCTGCGAATTGCTCAAGAAAAAATCTTCGCGCCAATGAACGCCGCTTTCGTCAAATCGGAAGTTTTCGGCTGACTCGTCTTCCAAGAGTTCTTCCAAAAGATTCGGTTTAAAACCGCCGCGGGCGAAGCCTGTCGCTAAAAATAAATTCAAAAAGCCGTTCATCACGCCTTCGGGCGCGTCGGCTTCGTAGGTCAAAGGCTTAAGACAGCGTACCGGATGATGAAGTCCGGCGGTGGCTTTGAACGGAACGTTTGCCGCCATACAAGTGCGGACAAAACGGATTATGGATTTGGACGGCGGAAAGGCTTCGGGCGTAACACCGCCGGTGCGGATTTTGGCTCGTTGGCGGTTAATCGCCAGCGTCGAGATCATTTCGGCTAAATCGCCTTCGGGAGAAATTTCAAAATAAGCCTTGATATTCGGCGGAAGAATTTCGGCGACAGTTTCAATCAGCGAAGGCGAGTCAACTTTAATTTCAATCGCATCACAAACCGCCTTCGGCGAGTTTTTAGCGTTAAAATCCTCGATTTTTCTAAACGTTTCGTAAATATCTTCACCCGCCAAAACGCTCAAGCGCCAGCCGCCGTCCACATCGCGCGAGACAAATTCCTCGGCGCTCTCCAATAATTCATCCAGCCGACCGACCGGAACGACAAAGCGCCCGAGCATCCAATTGTAATTGCTGTTTTTGTAAGCCGCGTAATTGATGACCGCTTCCGGCATCAAAAGCTTGGACGGGGGAAAAAGCCCCGCATAATCAATTATTTCGGAAAGCAAAATGCGGACGGATTCTTTGACGTTTTCACTCATTTTGAGAAATTAGCTCGAATCTGATTCGGCTGTCTATTTCGGGAAACTCCACGTCTTGATATAGTTCCAATAATTCAAGCGGACAGTCAAGCGAGGACAGATGAAATTTATCGTTGATGCTGTTAAATTCGTGGTTGAGCCAGGAATTATCGGCTTGCTTGATAAACTGTGAAACGTGCGGTCGGTCCTGGGCAATTAAAACGTATTCGATAAAACTCTCGATTGATTTGTAATAGGTGAATTTATAACCGCGGTCGAATTCGGCGGTTGACTCGGAAAGGATTTCGACGATTAATTGGGGATTGATAAGAATATCTTGTTTTCCCAATTTTTCAAATTGGGCTTCGCCGCACAATGCCGATAAATCAGGATAACGATACGGCGGATAAGCGGGAACTTTGACGCGCATCTCCGAAAGAAAAACGCGGCACTGTTTGCCTTGTAGTTTTGAACGTAAAGCAAAATAACTATTTCCTTGAATTCGGTCGTGAATTTCGCTCGCTCCGGCGAGCGTGAAAACATGCCCGTCCCAAAACTCGATTTTTTCCTCGCTTTGATGGTCGAGTTCGAGATATTCTTCCAACGTATATTTAAACTTTTCCTGCGGCAGCATATAAACGGAGCGCCAGCACCCAGGCTGGCAATGAACGCGCTAGCGTTCAAAAGTGATAGCTTTATTCAATCTTGAATTTAACCGAACAATGTCAGATTGCTCGCGCAATCTTTGCCGGCAGGATGCCGGCGTTCCATTGCTACATCTTAAAATTTTTCTTCAAACCTTGCCAGACTTCGTAATAATCTTTCTGCAAAGCGTCGGTTTCCATAGCAAACTGCGTCGGGCGAATGATGTAGCGCGATTCAAACATAAACGCCATTGTGCCTTCGAGTTTTTGCGGTTTCAGTTCTGCGTTGCTCGCCTTTTCAAAAGCATCTCGGTCAGGACCGTGCGCTGACATCTGATTGTGAAGCGAGCCCCCGCCCGGCATAAAGCCTTCTTCCTTCGCGTCGTATTGCCCGTAACACAATCCCATATATTCGCTCATAATATTGCGGTGATACCAGGGCGGACGAAATGTGTTTTCCGCGACGAGCCAGCGGTCGGGAAAAATGACAAAATCGCAGTTTGCCACACCCGTTTCGCCGCTCGGAGAAGTCAAAACCGTGAAAATCGAAGGATCGGGATGATCGAAAGAAATCGAGCCGATTGTATTAAATCTCTGCAAATCGTATTTGTAAGGCGCATAATTTCCGTGCCAGCCGACAACATCCAAAGGCGAATGATCGGTCTCGCAAGCCCAGAGATTACCGCCGAATTTCGCCGCAATTTCCATTTCGCCTTCGCGGTCTTCAAACCAAGCAACCGGAGTTTCAAAATCGCGCGGGTTTGCCAAACCGTTCGCGCCAATCGGACCTAAATCAGGTAGGCGAAACTGCGCGCCATAATTTTCGCAAATGTAGCCGCGAGCATCGCCGTCGGGAAGTTCAACGCGGAATTTCAAACCGCGCGGCAGAACGGCGATTTCACCGGATTTGATTTCAATTATTCCCAACTCGGTCAAAAATCTAACGCGATTTTTCTCCGCGACCACAAGCATCTCGCCGTCCGCGTTGTAGAAAAACCGGTCTTTCATCTCCTCGTTGCAGGCGAAAATGTGAACGGCAATTCCGGCTTGGCTGAAAAGGTCGCCGTTTCCGGCAATCGTCGTAATTCCGTCAACAAAATCCGTTGCCTTTTCCGGCATCGGCAAAGGATTCCAGCGCAGTTGATTCGGCGTTACAGGCAGTTCGTCGAATTTGCTCTGCCAATTTCCGTTACTAATCTGCCGAAACGGTTTGTGCAAAACCGATGGGCGAATGCGATACGTCCAAGTCCGCCGGTTGTGAACGCGCGGCACGGTAAAAGCCGTTCCCGAAAACTGCTCGGCATAAAGCCCGAGCGGCGCTTTCTGCGGCGAATTTCTGCCGATGGGTAATGCGCCTTTGACCGCTTCGGTCGCAAACTCGTTGCCGAAACCCGTTTGATATTTGAATTTTTCTTCGCTTGTTGTCGGTGTCATTTTACATTTTACCTGATAATGAATTAAGAGTTTTAAGTATTCTTTCAGCTATTATAAAAGAAGCTTCCACGGCTTCTGCAAGATTTTCAATTCCCGGCTCGTAGTCCGCATCTTTTCGGTATTCCTTCAATCTCGTTCCATCTTTATAAACAGTTTTTCTCGTAATCCCTTTACCGAGAAATTTTCTCCAAACAAAAGTATGAGCGTTGTCCGGCGGAACGGATAAATTCGGTTCTTCCTTTTCGAGCAAGTTTCTGGCTTTCCAATAAACCGAATAATATAAACGAGAAATAGCCGAGCGTTTTGAGGCTTCATCTTCTCTGTGCCGCAATTCCTCGGCTAAATCTTTGTATGCATCCCAATCGAAAGACATCAGACAAATTTCAAGTTAATGTTCAATTTACAATCGGTTTTGTCCAAATTCTCAAGCCACCATTCCTCATCGAACTTGTCCAAAAGCGGCAGCGCTTCATTAGCGGAAAGTTCGGTCAGAATATCAACCCATAATTCCGCAGAATCAGGATAATCAGGCTGATAAGAAACCTTCAAAACCAATCTTTGATCGCTTCCAAAATATTTGGAAATCTGCCGGGGAATCTCTTCTAAAATATCCAGCAAAAAAAAGTTTTCCCCGATAAAACCGCCGACTTCCTGCGGATTTTTTACCAGATAATCTTCCGCCAGATGTTCGGCGCGAGCGCGGATATGAGCCGCAAAGCCGTTTTGTAGCTGCTCGACGACGGAAACGTTTTGAACACTATCGGTTTGCATATTCAAATTATAAGCGGGAATTTATAAATTTCCGCGTCTTCTTTGTTCTTCCTCAATTGAAACAAACAACGCCTTGAAATTGCCCTTGCCAAAACCTTTGCAGCCTTTTCTCTGCAAAATTTCATAGAAAACCGTCGGGCGGTCTTCGACGGGTTTGGTGAAAATCTGTAAAAGATAGCCTTCGTCGTCGCGGTCAACGAGGATGCCGAGACGTTTTAATTCTTCGATGTCTTCATCAATCTCACCGACGCGGTTTGGCAGTTCAGCGTAATATGTGTCGGGAACGCGCAGAAATTCGACGCCGTTTGCCTGTAATTTAGCGACTGTTTCGCGCACGTCTTTGCAAAGGAGCGCAACATGCTGCGCGCCTGCCGAGCGATAAAAATCAATGTATTCCTGAATCTGCGATTTACCCTTTTTGCTTTCGGCGGGCTCGTTGATGGGAAATTTGATGTTGTGCCCGCCATCCGACATTACGATTGACATCAGCGCGGAATATTCGGTCGAAATGTCCTTGTCGTCAAACGTGATGTAGCGCTCAAAGCCCATCACGTCGCGGTAAAAATCGCACCAGTAATTCATTTTTCCGAGCTCGACGTTGCCGACGATGTGGTCAACCAGGACGATCCCGACCTCATCTCCTTCGACCTTTTGCTCGACGAAACCGGGCAAAAACGGTCCGTTATAATTATGCCCGTTGTTCGCCGTGTTATAGGAAATAAACGAATGAATCGTATCGCCGTATGTATGAATCGCCGCTTTGCGAACCGAACCGTTTTCGTCCTTCCAATCGCGCGGTTCGATATACGCTTTTGCCCCGCGTTTTACCGCCTCGTTAAAAGCTTGATCGGCGTCTTCAACCTGAAAAGCAATATCGCGCACGCCGTCGCCGTGCTGTTTGATATGCTCGGCGGCGTAATGCTCGGGCGTTAGCGGCGTCGTCAAAACGAAATTAACGCGATTCTGCCGCATCACATAACTCGTCGTCTCGCGGTTGCCTGTTTCCAATCCCGAATAAGCGTGCCGCGAAAAGCCGAACGCCTTTCGATAATAAAACTCCGCCTGCTTTGCATTGCCGACGTAAAACTCAACGTGATGTATCTTTTTTAAGCCTAATGGATTTTGTTCTGTCATAATTACCTCAATCTTTTATAAAATCTTTTCCGAATCTTCTATCATATTCCCAAATTGCCTGATCAGTTTCTTGGACAGTCCAACCTAATTCATTTGACAGGCTACGAATTTTCTTTATGTACCGCTTATAATCATTGAGCGAAAAACTTCTCTGCTCATTATTAAAAATTTGTCTCCAATTACGAAAGTCAACCACACAATAATCTTCAGGAAAAGCAAGCGTTAAAATTGCTGAGGCAACAGGAACACCTACCCCTCTCAAGCTACATAGTAGATTAATCTTTAATTCTAATTCATAATCTTCATTTTTGTGTTTGGCGGCAAAAGCTGCTTGAGTTACAAGGCGAACAATCTCCTCGCTATTTTCACTTCTAAATTCTTTTTGTCGTCCATATTGTAAGCGAAGTTTCCACTTTAAAATTTTATCAAATTCAGAAAGCGTTAAGTAAAAAGGTGTTCTAGTTAATTTCAATTCCTTGAAATTTTGAAGAATTATTTCCGTTTCTTCAATATTCACAGCTTTACCATGAAAGTTTCTTAACATCTCGATATTTATCATTTTCAACCTTACTTTTAATAAAATTTTCAATTGACTCAGCCGCCAGACAAATCAAAAGCAAAATTGAGTGTGAAAGATAGAACATAGATTTTCTGCTCTGAAAATAAATTTAAAGTTTAATTGAAAGTTCGAGATGTCCGTCAAGTCCGATTTCGATGATTTTTTTCAAGGTCGAAAGCCGCACGTCTTTGATATTGTTTTCGATTTTTGAAATATACGCTTTGTTCGTGCCGCATTTTTCGGCGAGCTGTTCCTGGGTCAAACCCTTTTCGAGCCGCGCTTCCTGAATCATTGCGCCGAGCTTAAATTCATCGTAACCTTGCTCGAATTTATCTCTTTTCGGCGATCCTTTTTTGCCGTAATTGTCGTCAATAAAATCTTCGAGCGTTTTCAAGTTATTTTTTTCCGGCATAATATTCCTCTTTTATTTTCAAGGCTTTTTCAATTTCCCGTTTCGGAGTTTTCTGTGTTTTCTTCTGAAAAGCATTAAATAAAACAACTATTTTATCTTCGTCAAAAATGCAGAAAACTCGAAAAATATCGCTGCCTTGTTTGATGCGAATTTCAAAAAGCGCGTCTGTTTCTTCCAAACTTTTCAAATACGTTTCGGGAACTCGCGGCAATTCTTCAATCAAACGAAGTGTCCATAAGATTTTATCCTTTACTTTTTGCCTCTGTTCGGTAAAGAATTCAGCGAAATAATTTTTATAAAGAACTACACTTCTAAATTTTTCGCTCATAATGGAAATTTAGTGAAAGTAGTCCTAAAGCGCAACTCAAAACGCGAACGCCATTCTATAATAAGGCTTGCTTCGCGTTGCCGACGTAAAACTCAAGCGCGATGTATCTTTTTCAAACCTAAACTTTGTCGCTAAAAAAAATAAATTATGGCGTAAATAGTAATTTTGACTTTCCTTAACTTGTCCTTGAACAAAAACGCACAAAACCGTCAGACAAATCGAAAGCAAAAATGAGCGTGAAAGATTTTTCATAAATTCCTACTCTAAAACTAATTCCGGCACGTTTGCATTTTCGTAATTTTCAATCAACGCAGATATAACGTCCATCAAAGAAGCAAGCGGATGCGTTTCATCTTCGCCGACTTCATCAATCAGTTTATCGAGCATTTCGACAAGGCGATTGTATTCGGCTTCAGTATGCGGGACGAAAACCGTATCAGATAAATTCTTCCAGGATTGAACGTCAATTGTCTGCATAATTATTGTTTCCACTTTTCTTCATCGTATTCTTTATGCGTCAAAACGGCGCGAATGTAAATCTTCTTTCTATTATAATGAATTGCGGCAATCAAACGAACTTTATTTCCGCCGATATTGAAAACCGTTAATCTGCCGACTTTATCCGCACTCGGAAAAATTTCTCTGACCTCGGCGATTGAAGTAAAGTCGTTTTGTTTCATCTGCCGATACCATTCAGCCAAAGCATTCTTCGTTTCGGGAAATTTTTCGGCAAATTCGTTCAAACGCTTGCGCGTGATTACGTGCATATCAATAAAAAGACGCAAACAAAACCGTCGGACAAATCAAGAACAAAATTGAATGTGAAATGTTGTTCTGCATAAATTTTCTATTCTTCAGTATCTTTGTTCGTTCATAATTGCCTCTTGTAAAATCTAACTCTTTCGGGCGACGATAAAAATATAATCGCCTTTCTCATTCCCATAGCTTTCGATTATTTCGGAAATTTTTCCTTCCTCAATATCATCTGCTAATTTTTGCAAACCTCTTTCAACTTCATCTTTGTTTGCCAGTGATGAAAATGATGAAATCCCGCGCCGGATTTCTTCACGCAAATACAATTCGGGGCGATGTTTGCCGCAGTAAAGAAAATGATCTTGCAGATTATCGGTGACGAAATACTTTTCCAGCGTTTCAATCTCGAATCCGGCGTTTTGCAAAGCGCCTTTCACTTTGGATAATGCGGGCATTTGCTCAATCGAAACGCGCATCATTTCGGGAAAATAATAATTTAGCCAATAACTTTCCATTTGTTCGGGCAAAGACGTGAATAAAACGAATCTGCCGCTTTGTTTCAAAACGCGATAAATTTCGCCGAACGCGCGATCTAAATTCTTCCAATGATGAATTGTCAAACCGGCAATCGCGCCGCCGAAAAACTCATTTTCAAACGGCAGATTCTCGGCATCGCCGTTTTGCCAGATTACATTGCAGTTTCTTTGTCGCGCTTTCGCCAGCATCAATTCGCTCGGATCAATTCCGTAAAATTGGTGTTTACCGAGCGCCAAAGCGCAAGTATAATTTCCCGTCCCGCATCCGACATCCAAATAATTTTCATTTTCAGACGGAGAAAGAAAATGCCGAAAACGCTTTGTCAGAAACTCATCGGCGCGGCGCGTTTCATCGTATTCAACACCGATTTTATTGTAAAGCGCCGATTCATCCATAAATAACCTTTCAAATAAAAACTGTAAATCATACGGATATTTTGACCAAACCCTGCAATCCTGATGAACTGCCGCAAGTTGTCAAAGAACTGATTTGACGAAACTATTTCATAAAACTCTCGATATATTTGCGCGTTTTTTCCTTCAATTCCGAATACGACGGAATCACATACAAAATCGGCTGCATATCCGAATAATCGTAAGGCGTATTGATAACCTGCTCTAAATCAAACGGTCGGCGTTCAACCTCATCGCCGAAAGCGTGTTCGAGTTCGCCGTAACTTGAAAGCAAACCCGCGCCGAAAGCCTTTATTTCGCCCTTTTCTTCAATCAAACCGAATTCGACCGTAAACCAGTAAAGCCGTCCGAGCTGTTCAATCTGCTCATCGGTTGCCACGCGCGCGCCGAAACCGATAAATTGCGAAAAGTCGGCAAAGTCCGTGTTTGTGAACATCGGAATATGCCCGATTGATTCGTGAACGATGTCCGGTTCGGGCGTGTATTCCGGGCGCGAATGATGGCGAATATACTGCGTCGAAAGCATCATCCGCCACGAAAGACGGCTAAGAAAAGCGCGCGTATCAACTAGCCCTTCAATCGGCGCGAGACGAAATCCGGTCGTTTC
>DATHTS010000653.1:0-5792 GCA_035462935.1 Pyrinomonadaceae bacterium | reverse complement strand
TTCGATCAACTTGTTTTGAAAATAAAGCTTGAACAGCCATTGCTACACACAAATAGCTTTTTCCGGTTCCCGCGGGACCTATCCCGAAAACCAGATCATTTTCTGAAATCGCGTCAATATAGCGGCGCTGATTTGCGGTTTTCGGTGCGACCTGTTTTTTGCCGGAAGGATTAAAACGCGATTTGGTGAAATAATCTTTCAGTGAATAAGCGCGGTCTTCGGCGATTTGTTTGAAAGCGTCGCGCAGTTCTTTGTCGCTGAAAGTATTGCCTTCGTTAAAGAGCTGGGAAAAATCGTTAAGGATTTTTTCGACTGTTGAAACGTCCTGCGGATCGCCGTCAATCGTCAAATCCTGACCGCGAGGGTGAATTCGTACGGCTAGGATGGATTCCAGATACTTTATGTTTTCATCGCGCACTCCGAAAAGGGTTTCGATGGCGCGGGGCGGAAGTTCGATTCGTTTGGTTTCGCTCAAATTCTTTTAAAAATAACCTCGAAAAATATTTTATTCAGATACAATTGAGGCTACTAAAAGGCTTGCGGAGTGTCAACAAAAAAATACCGGAAAATTAACGATAAATTCAGTTAGAAAACCTTTCTTTTTCCGGTTTTTTGTGAGATGATTTGTTCATCGAAAATTTGGCGGTTGAAGTAAATAATAAACTTGCTATCGCTTAGGACAAGGGATTTTTATTCGGAGGGAAGTAAATGAGACAGGGCGAAGTTAAGGTTTTAGAGAAAGATATAATTGTCTTTTCGGTGGAAGTGGAACAAAACGCAACGGAAGTTTCGGAAAAGGAAATCGTGACCGTTGAAAGTAAAGTTGTGAAAATTGATATTAAGAAAAGATTCGCGCGGCTGAAAAAATCTTTGCGAAAACGCTCGGCAAGCATTTTGTAAATAAAGGTTTGCAAGCCTGCAATAATAAAGTTAAAAATGTGGAAAGTGTAAATTTTCAAGGTTTACGCTTTCCGCATTTTATTTTTTAAGGAGGAATTTATGGCGAAAAAAGGGAAGGAAAAGGAAGATAAAAAATCGGCAAAAGGTAAGGGAAAATCGGTAAAAAGCACTGTGCCGGAAGATGAAAAACCGAAATCCCCGATGCCCAAGCAGCATCAGCCGCGACCGGGAATCGAAGCGAAAATGACGCCGCGACCGGAATATAAGGCGGAAATTTATAAAGGTTCGGGGAAATTGCAGGATAAATCGGCAATCGTAACGGGAGGCGATTCGGGAATCGGACGCGCCGTAGCGGTTTTGTTCGCCAGAGAAGGCGCGGATGTGGCGATTGTTTATCTCAAAGTCGAACAGCGCGATGCGGAAGAAACAGCCGCGCAAATTGAAAAAGAAGGTCGCCGCGCGCTTTTGCTTCCGGGCGATGTTAAAGATGCGAAATTTTGCAAAAAAGCGGTTGAAAAAACGGTTAAGGAATTCGGCAAACTCGATATTTTAGTGAACAACGCCGCTTTTCAGCATCATCAAAAATCGCTCGGAGATATTTCCGACGAGCAATTCGATAAGACATTTAAAACCAATATCTACGGCTATTTTTATATGGCGAAAGCCGCGCTCAAGCATCTGAAAGAAGGAAGCGCGATTATAAACTGCGGCTCGATTACCGGCTTAGAGGGTAACAAGGAATTGATTGATTACGCCTCGACAAAGGGCGCGATTCACGCTTTTACCAAATCTTTGGCGCAGAATCTGGTCGAAAAGGGCATCAGAGTCAACTGCGTCGCGCCCGGTCCGATCTGGACACCTTTGAATGTCGCCGATAAGACCGCCGAAGAAGCCGCCAAACACGGTGCTGACACTCCGATGAAACGCCCCGGACAGCCGGAAGAAGTTGCTCCGGCGTTTGTCTTTTTCGCTTCAAATGCGGATTCGAGCTATATTACGGGCGAGATTTTGACGATTCTCGGCGGCGAAACCAGAGCGGCGTAATTTGAAGGATAAGGGATGAAGGATGAGGGATAAATAATTTGTTTTAACTTCATTCTTCATCTCTCTAAAATGGTTCTATCAGCATTTTGCGGAGCGTAACGTCTTCAATTTCATTAAATCCTTTAACGCCAATGTGGATTTCATCTTGCGGAATATCGTCACGGAAAGTTTTATGCAGAAAATCCCACACGGTCAAGCCGCTCGACCAATTTGAATTCATCTCGTTTTCGACAATCGAATGATGAATGCCGTGCATTCGCGGCGTAACAATGAAGTTTTCCAGCTTTTTCTCAAAATCTTTCGGCAGTCGGATGTTGGAATGATGAAACATCACTGAAAGCAAAAGCAGATTTTGCCAAATCTCCAGCGCTTTGGGCGAAACTCCGATAAGCAGAACCTGTCCTGCCCGCCACAAAATAGAAATCGTCATTTCGCCGAAGTGAAAGCGAATCGCGGTCGAAACCGTCAAATCCAAATCGGCGTGATGAACTTGATGAAAACGCCACAGGAACGACGATTTATGAGTTAAAACGTGCCAGATGTAAAGCGTGTAATCGAGGAGAATCACCGCTAGCGCGGTTTCCACAAACTTCGGGAGATGGAAAACTTTTAATAAACCGAAGCGGTTTTTTTCGACAAATCGGGTTAATCTGTCGGTTACGGGTTTTTCCAGAAAATTTATCGCTAAAGCGGCGGTCGAAGCGATTGCCAAATCACGCGCCGTGTCAGGTATTCTCGGCTGGATTTGCTTCCGCAGAGGTCTTTTTTTCTCGAAAACAAAGAGCGCCGCAAACGCGCCGATTGTTAAAATTCCGCTTAGCCATTTCATAAACTCATTTTATCGCAAACTGATTTTTTTGTTAAAAATTCGGTGTTTGAGGTTTTAACTAAATAAATTAGAAAGGCGGCAAATCGAGGCTTTAACTGTCAACTTTCAACTATCCACTGTCAACTGATTCGCACGGAAAATTCTGCAAAATAGTTGATAGTTGAAAGTGGATAATTGACAGTTAAATCAGCTTGTTTTTCCTTGATAGTTAAAATAATCACCACAATAAAAAGCGAAGTATATAAACGCCAAATTTGACTTTTAACTTCCTTTGCTTTACCGCAAACGGTTGTGGTATTCTTTCTCCTTTGTAATTACACCTTTATTTATTACTGAGGAGTTTATCTAAAAATGGCACAAACAAACGGTCACGTCGGGCAGGTAGTTCAGATTATCGGTCCGGTGGTTGACGTGGAATTTTCAGACAATTATTTACCACCTATTTATCAAGCATTGCGTATTGTCAGCGAAGGCTTCGATGTCGAAGCGCCGGTTGACGTTATCGCCGAAGTTCAGCAGCATTTAGGCGAAGGTCGCGTGCGCGCGGTTTCGATGCTGCAAACCGAGGGAATGGTGCGCGGAATGAAGGTTATTGACACGGGCGGTCCGATTACCGTTCCGGTCGGCAAAGCCACTCTGGGGCGCGTGATGAATGTTATCGGCGATCCGGTTGACGAGCTGGGACCGATTAATTCGGAAACCCGTTACCCGATTCATCGCCACGCGCCGACTTTCGATGAACAGGCAACGCAGTTAGAGATGTTTGAAACGGGCATCAAGGTTATTGACCTCGTTCAGCCGTTTCTGCGCGGCGGAAAGATCGGTCTTTTCGGCGGCGCGGGCGTGGGCAAAACCGTTTTGATTATGGAATTGATCAACAACGTGGCGAAAGGACGCGAAGGGTTTTCCGTGTTTGCCGGTGTCGGTGAGCGCACCCGTGAAGGGAACGACCTTTTGCGCGAAATGGTCGAATCAAAGGTTATTCGCTACGGCGACAAATTTATGCACGGTTTGGAAGAAAGCGGCGCGTTTGATTTGACGACGGTTGATAGAAACGGACTTGATGAATCGAAAGTGTCTCTGATTTACGGGCAGATGACCGAGCCGCCGGGAGCGCGTCTGAGAGTCGCGCTTTCCGGTCTGACGGTTGCCGAATATTTCCGCGATCAGGGAAACGACGTGCTGCTGTTCGTTGACAACATTTTCCGCTTTACCCAGGCAGGTTCTGAAGTGTCGGCGCTTCTCGGACGTATGCCTTCGGCGGTCGGTTATCAGCCGAACCTTGCGACGGAAATGGGCGAGATGCAGGAGCGTATTACTTCGACGAAAACCGGAGCTATTACCTCGATTCAAGCCGTTTACGTTCCGGCGGACGATTACACCGACCCCGCGCCGGCGACGACGTTTGCTCACCTCGACGCTGTTACCGCGCTTTCGCGTCAAATCGTCGAACTCGGAATTTATCCGGCAGTTGACCCGCTCGCTTCCAACTCGCGCATCCTCGATCCGCAGATTGTCGGCGAAGAACACTACAACACGGCGCAGGAAACCAAGCGTATTTTGCAGCGCTATAGAGATTTACAGGATATTATCGCTATTCTCGGTCTGGATGAATTGAGCGAAGAAGACAAATTGACCGTTTCACGGGCGCGAAAAATTCAACGATTTTTCTCGCAGCCGTTCCACGTTGCCGCGCAGTTTACCGGTCTGGAAGGTCGTTATGTGAAAATCGAAGATACCATCAAAGGTTTCCGCGAAATTCTTGAAGGAAAATGCGACGATATGCCGGAACAGGCGTTTTATATGGTCGGAACGATTGAAGAAGCGCGTGAGAAGGCGCAGAAAATGGCGGCAAGCGCTTAGTGAAGTAGGCAACGGCACTTTGCAGTAGGCAGTTGGAGGATTTTACTGCCTACCGCTGCTGCCAACTGCCGACTGAAATAAATTATGTTGAAACTGGAAATTGTAACACCGGAGAGAAAAGTTTTCGATGAAACGGTTGAGGCTGTAACCATCCCGACGGCGAATGGCGAGATCGGCATTTTAACCAATCACGCGCCGCTTATTTCTACTTTGAAACCGGGGATTTTGTCTTATACGAATAAAGGCGCGGTTGACAGAATGGTCGTTTCGGGCGGTTTTGTCGAAGTCAGCAATAATAAAGTCTCGGTTTTGGCGGACGTTGCGGAACGCGCCGATGAAATTAATGTGGAATCTGCCAGAACGGAACGTGAAGACGCCGAGAAGATTTTAGGAACCTGGAGCAGCGGCTCGGAAGAGGAATTCGAAACGGAAAAAGAACGTCTGGAAAAGGCGCAGGCGCGTCTGCTTTTAGCGTCAGGCAGATAGGTTTTTCGATAACTCAAAAAATAAAAAAGGTGAGAGCAAATCTCACCTTTTTTTTGTAAAAATATAACTCGGATTAACCTCCCGAAGCCTTTGAAACCTCTTCGACAACTTCCGCAGTTTTATGAGCGGTTGTATCAAGGGCAATGTCCGCTTGCGCTACCATTCCGCAGCAAGCGCCGTTTTCGTCAACCACAATAACGCGCCGAATCTGATTTCCCGACATCTTTTCAACCAATTCTTCAACCGGAGTGTCAGGCGTAACAGTTACGACATCTGTAGTCATAACTTCTCCGGTTACCATTTGCATCGGATTTTTACCGGCGGCAATGGTTCTTATTGTAATGTCGCGGTCGGTTATTATTCCGACCGGCTTTTTATTTTCCATATTTTCGACCACAGGAATAGCTCCGCAGTCGCAGTCAACCATCATTCTGGCTGTTTCCTGCAGGCTGGTCGTCGTCGTGCAGCACGCAGGATTTTCGGTCATTATTTCTCTTACTTGCATAATTCAATTCTCCTCTAATTTTGATACACAACACCGCTTTCGGTGTATGAATTTCACTCACTGTTTCGCAACAGTTTTTGTTTGCTTCTTAAAATTGCAAAACTTATACCTTACTGCAAATTCAAAATTTTAATTCCGCCTCAACTAATACCAATTTGCGTGAAA
>DATHTS010000652.1:0-5431 GCA_035462935.1 Pyrinomonadaceae bacterium | reverse complement strand
CGCGACCAATGTTTCCGGCAAATCGCGGATAAATCCGACCGTGTCATTGATAATAACTTCCTGCTCGTAAGGCAGTCGCAGTCGCCGCGAAGTCGGGTCTAATGTCGCAAACATTTTTCTTTCGGCGTAAACTTCGCTGTTGGTAAGAGTATTTAATAGAGTTGATTTTCCGGCGTTTGTGTAGCCGACCAGCGAAATAATCGGTAAATTTTTCTGCACGCGGTTTTTGCGGCGCTCCTGCCGCTGGCGGCTGAGGCTGTCAACCTGTTTTTCAAGCTGTGAAATTCTATCGCGCACGCGGCGACGGTCTGTTTCAAGTTTCGTTTCACCGGGACCGCGCCCGCCGATTCCGCCAGCCAGACGCGAAAACGCCGAATTCTGTCCTTTCACAAGACGCGGCAGAAGATATTTTAACTGCGCGAGCTCCACCTGCAATTTACCTTCGCGCGATTGAGCGCGCTGGGCGAAAATGTCCAGAATAAGCTGCGGGCGGTCAATTACTTTCAAATCCGTGGCTTCGGAAAGCGAACGCACCTGCGCCGGACTTAGTTCCGTGTCAAAAACAATCAAATCCGCGCCGAGCCGCATTGCGCGAACCAGTAAATCTTGCAGCTTTCCTTGTCCCAGCACCGTTCGCGGATCAATTTTCGGTCGCCGCTGAATGATTTTATCCAGCACGACGATGTTTGCCGATTCGGCGAGTTCTTCAAGCTCCGCCAGCGATTCTTCCGCATCCGAAACATAACCCGTCGTTACCGAAACCAAAATCACACGGTCGCGATTTGTCTGGCGGTTTCGTCCCGTTCGGCGGTTTCGCGCCATTTCCGCTTCGAGCGAATTTATCAGCGAGAGAAAATTCGCGTCCAGATGCGACGGGATTTTCGGCTCTAAAAACTCGTAAGGCAAAGCGTCCGTTTCCGATTCGATTTCTTCGGCGGTCGTCGGCAAAAGATGCGCCGCGTGAACTTCGTTCGGCAAGCCCGTTTTATCGTCAACCTGAATCGCCGCCATTAAATCAAGCCGCAAAAGCGCAAGGTCAGTCAAATCGTCCTGCGTCAGCTTTTCGCCCAAAAGATGCGTGTGAACGCATCGAAGCCCGCGAAAGCGGTCTTGCGCGACGCGCGCGCGACCGAAATCCGGCAGTTCGATTTGCTTGGCGTTGCCGACCATCACGTATTCGACCTGCCCTTTGCGATTGATGAGAACACCGACCTGTCTGCCCGTTTCGTGCGAAATTTCCGATAATTGCCGCGCCAATTCAGGCGAAACGATTTGTTCGGGAGCGACGCGACGCGACGAAAGCCGCTCGATTCGGCGCAGTTGATTATGTTTCAAGCCTTGTGTGAAACCGTGAACGTTACTGATAAAATAATACCTCCGATGTAAATACTATATCACAGAGCAATTAATAAAAACTATCGTTGTCGGGCGGCGGTTTACCTGTTAGATCGGTTTCGACGCGGTATCAAATCCTGCCTTTAACCATAGAAATTATAAGCGCGTTTTACAGCAATATCCATCTCATAATTTCAATGAGCTATATTACTGTTTAGTTTCACTTAAACTTTTCAGCGCTTTATCATAGGCTTCTTGCACTTTAGGTTGACGCTCCTTCAGCCCATCAAGCCAGAAGCCCAGACAAAATCTGCACTTTGGACACGACGGCATCAATTTACCGTGGTTAGCTTTCGATGTCGGTTCAAACGCCATCTCTGCCATCTCCATAGGTATAAGGCTTCCGCCGGTTGCAGCGGCGTAGCCCAACATTTTTGGCGCTGCGCAGTTACCGAGTGTTCCGCTTTTTTCGTCGTATGGAAACTTTTCCTCGTATTTCTGTCGCATCTCCCATTTTTCCTTTGATTGTTTATTAAAGTTACGAAAAGTGCTGATGTCGGAACACCAAATGCTCTCTTCCGGCTTTTTCGGCTTTACCTTATATCCAGATGCGGCAAACAGGATTTTTATGGAATTATCCACGGTATCCCAGCAAACCAGGGTGCCTAACATCCAAAGATCTGTAAAATCATCCGGAAGAGACTTGATTCCCAGAATCTCTCTCATTGTCTCGCTCAAACGAGCGTCATTGACATAGCCGTGAAGCTCGCGAACAAGCTCTTCTGAAAACCCGCCACGATTGATCTTCGCTTCAGTGCTCTCACGAGAAAGCTCACGGTCGTAAGACGATTGGTGAGGATAATTTTCACACTTTGCTTCCAACCTATCCACAGGAGTCTTCGCCTGCAACCTACTTAATCGAGTTTTGAGATTTTCAATGTTATTTTTAATCGCACTCTCAGCCGCTTTCAAGTCTTCTGGTTTTTCTTCTTCTTTTCTTTTTTTTACATTATCGAGCCTCAGGAAAAGTTGTGCTTCCTTTAATGCTTGTTCCCACTGTTTCTCCAGATCGTTAATCTCTTGTAAGGAAGTCTCTTTTTCTTCAAGCTCGCTCTTTTGTTTATCAAGCACTTCCTCTTTTTGCGATAGGCTTGATTTCAGTTTTTCACAGTGCTGCTTTAATTGATTAATATTTTCCTTCTTAAAGTTCGGATCCTTTCCCCTTTTATAATCTTTAAGTTGGTGTTTTTGGAAAAGCTCTCTGATTTTATTCTCTGGAAACGTTTTGATACTCTCTTTGTCATCCGGGTCCGGTAATTCCGGTATTTCTTTGATTCCCTTCTCTAAATCACTCTGTTCCGCCTGATTTTTCTTTATTTCCTCCTTAAGTGACTTTATCTCAGACTTCAACCTCTCAGGAGATCTTTTGTCTATCTCTTGGCGTAACTCTCTTGCTCTAGCGTAAGCTTCATCTGACATCTGTTTGTAATTTTGTTTCTGTTCATAAACTTCTAACTGTTTTTCAGCTTCTTTAACTATTAATTCCTTCTCGCTTTTGATTTGCCCTTTCTTCTCCTGGATTGCTTTCCGCAACTGGTCAAACTGCGCGAGAGAAACTGCCTTTGGGTAGGTAGACGACTGCCTAACGCCTATGCCGGAACTTTGGGATTGGGAAGGTTCGATGTCAACAATCATTGTTGCCTCCAGTTTTCAGGCAGCATTTCCGCTGCTGTTCCCCAAGCGGTGTGGTCATACAATAATCTTGCTTCCAACCATTCGTCGGGTGTCGTTACGTCAACTACCGACTCTATCATGTAATCGGGTTCCGCCACCGGATTCGAGAGCCTTCTGCGGATAACCGGGTGTTCATCAAAATTCGGAGCCATTAAAAACATCAGCGAAACGAACATAGAAATTGAGTAACGCCATGTCAACCCATTTGACCGGGCGCGTTCAATACCGTTCCGAACCATAAGGCGAAAAACATCCGGGGGAATATCTTTGACGGTCTCCGGGTAATCTGTGCGCAGGAACTGCATGATCTCGCGCTCGAACTCCTCTTCCTTCTCGCGTTTCATGGTTTCCATCTGCTTGTCTCTAATTATCATTATGTTTAGCTCCTATTGCGACTGTACTGTTTTTCTGACGCCCGCGTGTTGGAAAGATTTAAGGCGGCAAAACGAGGAGAAAAAGTTATACCCACATTAATTTTTAGCTTGCACACCGACAGATCTTCTCTCAAGCCATCTTGTTTTAAGCACAGTCAGTTTCATAAAAGACATTCGGATTTCTTCTGTCGAGCCGGAAATTACTTTTCTGCCAACTAAAATCAACTTGATAGTACCCGACTTATGCTATTGCCAGCTTTGTTTCTGTTACATCACTCAAAGTAATATCCTTTCAGTTACAAACGAATATATAGAAACAGTAGAAAACATCCAATCAAGATATAGGTTTATCAAAAAAGCGATTCTTTTCTCTGGGAGTTTCTGATTTCACCATTATAGATGTTCAAACTTCTTAATTTGCTGATTAAGTCGCCATCCGACAAGCAAAAGGGCAAACGCACTATAGCTTTGAGAGTCAAATCAATGATTGAGATCACTACACCCAGTCTAGATTCATTATTTAAAGTCGTCCCCTTAAGGAAGCCGCATAACACCCAATATCTGTTTATTATTTGGAGTCATTATACGACAGTTTTTAAGGATTTCAAGAAAAATTTGCTGTATACCGCCAAAGGTTAAATAATTGAAGGGTGTGCAAAATTAGAAAGAAGGAAAAACTACTGAAATAATTAAAAACTGAAAATAGATATTTGAAAATCGGCGCGGTTCCCCTTTGGATTTATCAATTATCAGCTTTTAATTATCCATTATTTCCAACAGTTAAATCTTCAACCCAATGTAATTTAATTTTGCACCTGCTTCAATTAATTAGGGCTCAAGGTCGTGCAGGGATTCTAAAATGGCGTCTGTTTGCTCGACGCCTTTTTCGGCGGCAGGAATCTTTTGACTTTTCTCTTGTGTGAAACCGTGAACGTTACTAATAAAACAATACCTCCAATGCCAAGTATTATAACATATTTAAGGTTTTAGGTTAGCCAAAACGGGCTTATTTGGTTATTATATCGGCGACAGCGTAAAATACTGCAAGTTGGAGAATAAAATGAGCAAAGCGGGAAAAATAATTTCCATCAATCCGCCTCACGCCATTCCGGGCGGAGAAGTGATTATCGAATGCGAAAATTTTGAGATCGGCGAATACGGGGAATACGGCTGTTTTTTCGGCGGCGAACCGGCGCGTCTCGTAGGGGCTTCTTCAAAACGGCTGCTGGCAGTTGTTCCTGAGAGTTTAGTTGATTCGGAAATTGAAGTTCATCTCGAAAACGGCGGCGTGAAAAGCAAGCCTTTCCCGATGACAATCGGCAGAAAAATGGCGGACGACTTGCATCAGGTTGCAAATCCGGCGGTTGACCCGAAAGACGATTCGATTATCCTGACGCGCTCCGGTTCGCGCGGTCAGCAGCTTCCGGTAACGCTTTTCCGGCTTGAAAAAGACGGATTTTTAGATGAAATGCCCGCCAATATGATGAATCCGACCGGGCTTGCTTTTGACGAAAGCGGCTATCTTTTCGTCACAAACCGCGCCGACGGCGAAGTCTGCCGCATTTCGAACGGCGCGGAAGTCGTGCCTTTCGCATCGGATTTGGGAATTGCCACCGGAGTTGCTTTCGACAAAAGCGGCGCGATGTATGTCGGCGACCGCAGCGGCACGATTTATCGCGTAACGGGTTTCGGAAACGCGGAAGTTTTCGCCACGCTCGAACCTTCCGTTGCCGCGTATCATTTAGCTTTCGGAAAAGACGAAAAACTCTATGTTACCGCGCCCGGACTTGCAAGTTTCGATGCCGTCTATGCGATTGACAAAGACGGTTATGAAGAAATCTTCTATCGCGGGCTTGGCAGACCGCAGGGATTAGCGTTTGACCGTGACGGAAATCTGTATGTCGCCGCCTGTCTGCGCGGGAGGTGCGGAATTGTAAGAATCTCGCCTGATGGAGATACGGCGGAAATGTTTGTTTCGGGTAGAAACA
>DATHTS010000651.1:0-4461 GCA_035462935.1 Pyrinomonadaceae bacterium | reverse complement strand
AAAGATTGATTTCATCATAGTTTTATCTGCGTTTATCTGTGTCCATTTGTGGCTGAAAATTCTTTGAGATTTATGTAAGCGCGATTCGATTAAAATGGAAAATCAACTGCACAAATCGCTTAAATTAACTCACGTCGAGTGCTGCATTTGCGACGCGGACGACGCGAAACCGGTCGGTGTCGGCGAGGATTTCGAGTATCGCGCGAGCGCGGACACATTTTTGGCGATGCAGTGCGATTCGTGCGGCTTGGTTTATTTGAATCCGCGTCCCGATGTTTCAGAATTTGAAACGATTTATCCGCCGACGTATCACGCTTTCGATTTTTCGGAGAAGGATTTCGGCGTCGTTTATAAAATTCGCTCGCGGCTCGAAGCGAAAAGGCTTTTAAGCTGGTGTGAAGGTTTGCCCAACGACGCGCGGATTTTGGATGTTGGCTGCGGCGATGGTTTTCATTTGAATCTTTTGAAGAAATACGGGAAAAAAGGCTGGAAGCTCGAAGGTATTGATGTAGACAAACGCGCGGCGGAAATGGCGGAAAAATCGGATTTGAAAGTTCATCTCGGCAGCGTCGAAAAACTCGATTTGCCCGAAAACGCTTATGATTTCGCGTTTATGATTCAGACAATCGAACACGTCGAAAAGCCTTTTGAGATTCTGTCCGCCGTCAAACGCATCTTGAAGCTGAAAGGGAAATTGGTGATTGTTACCGACAACACGGATTCAATTGATTTCCGTATTTTCAAAAGCGGTTATTGGGGCGGCTACCATTTTCCGCGACACTGGAATTTATTTAATCGAAACTCGCTGACAAAATTAGCTGAAAAAGCCGGGTTTGAAGTCGCGGATTTGACGACGCAGGTTTCGCCCGTCAACTGGGTTTATTCGATTCACAACACGCTGGTTGATTGGAACGCGCCGCGCTTTTTGATAAATCAATTTACGCTCAAATCAACCGTTTCGCTTTCGGCATTTACCTCGCTCGACATCCTGCTGCAAAAACTCGGCAAAGGCGCGCTTCTGCGGGCGACTTTGCAAAAACCTTAAGCATTGCGAAATTATGAAGAAGAATTTACAGGAATGTGCGGGATAAATAGGATGTTTGTTTATTAGTCCGAGTATCTTGTATTCTTTCCCTTCTGTGTTTGATAGTATGCGGCAATAAAAAATAATACGGATTTAGAATAAAAAGTGTGGATTATCAAATGACTGGAGCGCAGCCGTCCCGGTTGCGCTCCAGTCGGTTAGGCGCTCGGTATAAATATGAAAATTCTGGATGTCGGCTGCGGCGTGAACAAATATGAAGGCGCGATTGGCTTGGACAATAACCCGCGCGCGGCGGCTGATGTGATTCACGATTTGGGCGATTTTCCTTACCCGTTTGCCGATAATGAATTCGATTTAATTGTTTCGAGCCATTCCATCGAACACATTCCCGACGTGATGAGATTTGTCGCCGAACTTTACCGCATCACCAAACCGGGCGGGCGCATGAAAATCGTGACGCCGCATTACACAAATCCCGATTGGGCAAACGACCCGACGCACCGCAACCATTTCAACTCTTATTCCTTCAACGTTTTCATTCCCGAAAAACAAAATTTCGCGTTTTACACGGATGTAAAGCTGAAGCCGGTAAAAACTTACGTTTCCTTAGCAAATTTGTGGCGCGCGCTGGGCGTTGAGTTTCTGGTTAATCTCGACCAGAAAGCGCCGAAACTGCGCTTCACGCGAAAATTCTGGGAACATTATTTGAGCTATATTTTTCGCGGGAAGGAACTGCATTTTGAGTTTGAGGTGATTAAAGAAGAAACAACGGGTTAGACGAATTTTTTATTATTTTAATCCGTGTAAATCTGCGTTAATCCGTTGTTTCAATTAGCTTAAGGAGCCTTGCGCTTCGGCGGGAAATGTAAATTCGGACGCTTCGCTCTCATGAGCCAGAACGCTTGCCGACATCAGCACGAATACAATCCAAACCGCATCTGCCAAAAGAAGATGACCGAGCTGCATCACAATCGGCGCAAGCGTTAGAAGCGTTAGAGCGCCGAAAGCTAATTGGACAATAATTAGAATTGTCAGCGCGTTTGTCCAGCGATTTATCCAAACGTTTTCCTTTGCCCGAGATTTGAACCAGCCAGCAAGAAAGATAAGGAAAACTCCGACCACAATTGAGGAAATCGGGTGGCTGATGCGAAGACGCAATAAAATATGCGACGCGGAAGAAAAATCTTTCTGGATGCCTTCCGCCAGAGATTCGGAAGGGAAAAGCATACTGCTCAGAGCTGCCATCGAGCCGCTCACGCCGACAAAAAATATTCCCGCAATCGCCAGAGCCAAAAATAGCAGAACTTTCCGGTCAACTTGAAAATTAAAAGTTTTGCCGCCGCTCGCAAACCACGCGGTCAAGGTCAGAAACGCAAGTAAAATAAAAGTATTTGTAAGATGCCCCGCCGCCCAGAAAGGACGAGCCGGCGTCAAAGTCTCAGCCGTGTTCCCGGTTAAAACCAAGCCCGCGCCGACTAATGCTTCGGTGATGATAAAAATAAAAGAAATGAGAGCCGTTTTTCGTATCGCGTCGCCTTTGGGAAATTTGCGAAAAGCCCAAATCACCAAAATTAGAACCGCGATAAACGCTAATCCGCTGGTCAAACGGTGCGAAAATTCGATGACGGTTTTCATTTCCGGAGCGCTCGGTAGGACTTCGCCGTGACAGGTCAGCCAATGCTGTCCGCAGCCGTCGCCCGATTTCGAGGCTCGCAAAAAAACGCCCCAAAGAATGACGACGACGTTGTAAGCTAAGACAAACAGAGCATATTTGACGAATTTGTCGAGTTTTAATTCTGTGCTCATTCCGGTAGAATCCAAATTTAGAATATCACTGAAAAATCTTTTTTATAAGCTCCGGCTTAATTAGAAAAACTTAAACGCTATGAAAATCGCTTTAATCGGATACGGAAAAATGGGACGGTTGATCGCTTCTCTGGCGGAAGAGCAGGGCGATGAAATCACTGCGAAAATTGATGAAACAAATGTGCGGAATTTAGGCGAAATGTTAAAATCCGCCGACGTAGCGATTGATTTTTCGACCGCCGAAGCCGTGAAAAGAAACGTCGAATCCTGTCTTTCGGCGCAAGTTCCGCTGGTTGAAGGAACTACAGGCTGGAACGATGAAAAGGAAATGATTCGGAAATTGGTTGAAGAGCAAAACGGCGCGTTTGTCTTCGGCGCAAATTTTTCAATCGGCGTAAATTTGTTCTACCGCATCGCCGATTTCGCGTCCGAACTTTTCGCCAAATTCCCCGAATACGAAGCCTTTATCGAGGAACAGCATCATTCGCGCAAAAAAGACGCGCCTTCGGGAACGGCTTTGAAATTAAAAGAGATCGTCGGCGCGCATATCGAAAAGGATTTTTCCCTCAGCGCGACTCGCGCCGGAAATATTCCGGGAACGCATCGCGTCGGTTTTGACGGCACGGCTGATCAAATTTTACTAGAACACTTTGCGCGTTCGCGTGAAGGCTTTGCTTCAGGCGCGCTTTTAGCCGCGCGTTGGGTTGTCGGGCGCAAAGGTTTTTATGAATTCACGGAAGTTATGGACGAAATTGTTGGAAGTGAGAACTGAGAAGTAAGAAGTAAAATTTCTGCCGGAAATTCTTAGTTCTCACCTCTCACTTCTCAGTTCTCACTTTTTAAGCTTTCTCGTCCAATAAATTACATTTAGATAAATTCCCGTAATTGCCGACAAACACGCAAGAGCGGAAAACACGAGCAAAAGCGTGACTTGCCAACTGCCCGCAAAATAATAAAAATGCGCTTGACGAAAGAATCTTGTAGCGAGATTCGGCGGCGGAGTTTGCAGCACTTCGCCGGTTTCGGCGTTTATCAAAATTGAATCCGCGCCCATTCCTCCGACGGCTTGGTAGAAAGGCTTGCCGTCGCGCATTAAAAGCGTCAGCGCGGTGGTCGGCAAAGTTCTTCCCGCGAATTGATGCGCTTTTTGAATTGCTTCAGCGGGCGCGATTTTTACCCGGGCTTGGTCAATCACGTCAATCTTTCCGCCTTCGACCGTGTTTGGCAGAGCATACAAAAATCCGCTCAAAGCCCACGCCAAAACAGGAATCGAAACGAAAAGACCGAGCCAGAGATGGAGTTGGTAAACAAATCTTCGCATATTATTTTGAAACGGCAGATGGACACAGATTAACACAGATGCAGATAAGTTTTTTAGTTTCTAATCAGTTTTTTATCTCCGGTTTATCTGTGTTAATCTGTGGTTTAATTTTCTTAAGTAATTTCAGGAGATTTGAGCAAAATAATGAGCAATCAAACAAGCGTCGCCGACATTTTTCGCCGTTCGATGGCGATAAGAGAAGGAAATCCAAACTATTCATACAAAGAAATCAAGGAAAAACTTGTCAGCGAATTCGACGGGCAGTCTTTTCCGCCGACTTATAATTTAA
>DATHTS010000650.1:0-4317 GCA_035462935.1 Pyrinomonadaceae bacterium | reverse complement strand
CGATTAACGAATGAACAGACTTAGAATAAGAAAACTCGGCATTTTGTCGGTGGCGAAAATGTATGCCGTGATGATGCTGGTTATAAGTTTGATAATCAGCATTCCCTACGGGCTTTTTATAATGGTTTTCGGCTTGGCGATGATGGGCAGCGGCGAAAGCGCCGGATTTGCGGCGGGCGGCGGCAGTATTGTCATCGGTTTGCTGGTGATGGTCGGGCTGCCGATTTTTTACGCCGTAATGGGGTTTGTCTTCGGCGCGCTTGGCGCGTTGATTTACAACATCTTTGCCGGGATGGTCGGCGGAATCGAAATCGAGGTTGAAAACGTTTATTGAGCAGGCGGAAATCAAGCGGGAAAATTCTTGACGTAGAAATTCAAAAAATCGTGCCCGGCGGTTTTGGATTGGCGTTTGCCGAAAACCTGACCGTTTTTGTCCCGCTTTCTGCCAAAGGCGACAAAGTTCGCGTCAAAACTTACAAAATAAAAGGAAAAACCGCTTTTGCCGAGATTATCGAGATTTTAGAACCTTCAACGGAAAGACAAACGCCGCCCTGCGTTTATTTCGGCACATGCGGCGGCTGCGATTTCCAACAGATGAATTACGCGGCTCAGCTCGGGGCAAAAGTCGAAATTATCCGCGACTGCCTGACGCGCATCGGAAAAATAAATTATCCGAAAGAAATCCCGATTATTCCCAGCCCCCGCCAGCTCGATTACCGCGCCCGCGCTCAATGGCATCTCGACGCGCGAAACCGGAAATTCGGCTATTTCAAAAGAAACTCGCACGAAATTATTGATGTCCAATCCTGCCCGATTCTTGTCCCTGAACTTAAACAAACGCTTTTTGATTTGAGAGAAAACGTGGCTTGGGAAGATTTTTCTTCAAAAACCGTCGAGATCGAAGCGGCGAGTGCGGGCGGAAAGGTTTCGATTTTTTCTTCGGAAATATTCGAGCCAACTGAAGAAATCGCTTTTGCCGTCGGCGGCGAGAAATATTTTTATTCGTCGAAAAGCTTTTTTCAGGGAAATCCGTTTTTGATTGAAAGTTTAATGGAAACAGCCATAAAAAATGCGGAAGGCGCGGCGGCGCTCGATCTGTATTGCGGCGTCGGGCTTTTCACGCTGCCTCTGGCGAGAAAATTCATAAATGTAATGGGCGTCGAAGCAAACACCCAAGCCGTTGATTTCGCCGAAAAATCCACCGAAAACGCACGGCTCGATAATATTAAATTTTTCCGGGAAAATGTCGGCGATTTTCTTTTTGAAAATTCGGAAAAGCTGGAAAATCCCGATTTCGTCTTGCTCGACCCGCCGCGCACCGGTGCCGAAAAAGGCGTGATTGAAAATATTATTAATCTTAAACCGAAGGAGATTTCCTACGTTTCCTGTGAGCCTTCGGTTTTAGCCAGAGATCTGCGGATTTTGACGGAAAATAATTTTTTAATCGAATCAATCACTGCTCTTGATTTATTTCCGCAGACGCATCACGTCGAAACGGTTGCGCGCCTTAAACTCGCTTAAAACTTTTCGCTTACTTTTCTCGTTAATTTCTACAGACGTTTGCATTTGAACAAATAAATGCATCTAAATTAAACTTAAATTATGCCAAAGAAAGATTCATCAGCCGCGATTGCTGAAAAACACAATATTCGCTGTCGTTACTGCGGGCAGAAAAACTATGTCCGCGAAGATTACCAAAACGGGGAGGCAAAATGCGGGCGCTGCAAATTGCCGCTCTCGAATGAACCGCACAAGAAGTTTGCCGATTTGAACAAGCACGATTACGTCCATCCGGCGGACAGCAAGGCGCTCGCCGCGCTTCGCGCCATTCCCGGCATTGATTCCGCGCTGAAAAAGCTGCTCGCCGTTACGGGCGAATCCGCGATCCGTGTAATGTTTATGGCAAGCGCGGTGCGCGTTACGCCGCAGCAATGTCCCGATTTATACGCGAAACTGCAAATCGCCTGCACGACGCTGGGCGTTGATATGCCCGACTTTTTTATTCAGCAAAACCCGATTGTCAATGCTTTTACGGGCGGTGTTGAGAAGCCGATTATCGTTTTGCATTCTTCTTTGATTGAACGCCTCAACGAAGAAGAAACGCTCGCCGTCATCGCGCACGAGGTCGGTCATATTCACGCCGAACATGTTTTATACATAACGGCGGCAAGATTGCTGGAAGCCTTAGCCAATGTTTCTGTGGCGCGGCTGGTTCCCGGCTCGGAAATTATCAAGTTTATTGTTTCCGCCGGAATCAGCAGCGCGCTTCTCGCCTGGGCGCGGCGGGCGGAACTTTCCTGCGACCGCGCGGCGCTGCTGGTTACGCAGGACCCGCACGTTATCGGCAAAACGATGATGAAACTTGCAGGCGGAACTTTTGCTTCCAAGATTGATTATCAATTGTTTTTGGAGCAAGCCCGCGAGTTTCAAAAAAATTACGACGAGAAAGCGCTCGACAGATTCTGGGCGGACATAATCAACGCCGGACTTTCGCACCCGTTCCCGATTTGGCGCGTTTCCGAGATTTTAAAATGGGTCGAAAGCGGGCAGTATAACGATTTGATGAAGAAATAGGATTAAGGCAAAAGGAAAAAGGCAAAGGGAAAAAATTCGCCGATTGCAAAACAAAGTTTTGGAAAAAGAAAGTATTTAATTTTGCCTTTTTCCTTTTTCCTTTTGCCTTTTCTAACAATGCTTGTTGTTCTTACTACAACTCCAAATATCGAAGAAGCCGAAAATCTGGCGCGGAAAATTGTCGAAGCGAAATTGGCGGCTTGCGTTCAGATTTTGCCGGAGATGAAATCCTTTTATTTCTGGGAAAATGAAATTCAGTCTGAGCCTGAGCATCTGCTATTGATCAAAACTCTTGACGCGCGATTTGAAGAGTTAAAGGAATTTATCCAAGCCAATCACGGCTACGAAGTGCCGGAAATTGTCGCGTTGCCGGCGGAAAAAGTCTCGCAAAGCTATCTCGATTGGGTAAAGGATTATTCAGGCAAAACGTGATTGTGATTCTGCCCGCTCGACCCGCAGGTTTTTATGATAAAATCAACCGCATCCTTCGGCGAATCGGTTAAATGCATCAATCCTAAATCCATCGGGCTGATGTTCCCTTCATTGAGCATCATCGAGGTCAGCCACGCAAGCAAACCTCTCCAATACTGGGAATTAAACAAAACAACGGGGAAATTGCGGATTTTTCTGGTTTGAATCAGCGTTAAAGCTTCAAAAAGCTCGTCGAGCGTTCCGAAACCGCCGGGAAAAATCACGTAAGCGTTGCTGTATTTGATAAACATCGTCTTGCGGACGAAAAAATACTTGAAGGATAAAAGCTTTGTTTGATAAGGATTCGGCAACTGTTCAAACGGCAGCTCGATGTTGCAGCCGATACTGATTTTTCCCGCTTCAAAAGCGCCGCGGTTTGCCGCTTCCATAACGCCCGGACCGCCGCCTGTAATAACTTCAAAACCTGCCTCGGCTAACAATTTTCCGAGTTCGTAAGCCGCCTGATAATTCGGATTGTCTTCGGGAGTTCGCGCCGAGCCGAAAACCGAAACGCCTTTCGTTACGGCGGCTAATTCATCGAAGCCGCTGACAAATTCGCTCGTTATGCGAAGAACGCGCCAGGAATCCGAAGTTTTATAATCATCAGACGGTTCGGGAGAGCGCAGTAAAATTTCATCGTCGGTCAGCCGCCAATAAGGTTCTTCCAATTCGAGAGTTTTAGCCTCGGCAACGGTCTCCGGCTCGGCTGGTTTGTTTCTATCCTTTTTTTTCTGTGGTTTATTAGCTTTTGTTTCTGCCATTTAGATTTTGGATTTTAGATTTTAGATTTTGGATTCGCGGACTTTCTAATTTAATCCAAAATCCAAAATCTAAAATCTAAAATTCTCAGATTCCCATAATATTGTAGCCGCAATCAACGTAGATCGTTTCGCCTGTGATTGCCGAGGAAAGGTCGCTGACGAGGAAAAGAGCGGTGTTTCCGACTTCGCGCGCTTCGACGCTTCGTTTTAAAGGTGATTTTTCGGCGACATAGTTGAGCAATGAACCCATATTTTTTACGCCGCGAGCGGAAAGCGTGTTAATCGGACCGGCGCTGATTGCGTTTACGCGAATGTTATTTTTGCCTAAATCATTGGCTAAGTATCTAACAGAGGATTCAAGCGCGGCTTTCGCCACGCCCATCACGTTGTAATTCTGCACGACCTTTTCCGCGCCGTAATAGCTCATCGTTACGATGCTTCCGCCGTCTTTCATCAAGGGTTGCGCGGCAAAAGCAACCTGCGTTAGCGAAAACGCGCTGATTTCCAATGC
>DATHTS010000649.1:0-15096 GCA_035462935.1 Pyrinomonadaceae bacterium | reverse complement strand
CCAAGGCTCGCGGTGTTCGAGCGCGTTGCGGTCGGCGTTTCCCATCGCTACCGAGTTATACCACGTTACAAAGCGTTCGTGCCCATCGGGATTTTCGCCCGTCAAAACCAGAACGACGGTGTTATTCAAAACCTCCTGCGTGGTCGGCTCGTTCGATGCGGCTAGTTGATAAATTACCTGCATCATCGTTTCAAACGAAGCCGATTCGTTGCCGTGAATCGTGTAAGCCATCCACGCAATGCTCGGATTGTTTTGAATAATTTGATTGGCATCATTTTGCGCGGTCGTCCGCGGGTCGGTCAAACGCGCGTTAGCGGCTTTGATTTGATCGAGCCGCGCGATGTTTTCCGGCGAGGAAATCGCAACCAGATGCTGCATCCGGTATTCATTGGTCAAACCGATGTCGAAAATCCGCACGCGGTCAGGCGCGGCTTTGGCAATTTCTTCGATGACCTTTTCCATTTGCGCGTAAGTCGTGTGATGATCGCCGACATCAAAGCGCAAAATGCTTTGCGGACGCGGAACTTCCTGACGATACGGTCCGCGCGTGTAAAAATCGAACTTTTCTTCGGTTTGGGGGAAAGCGATTTGTGCAAATCCGACACAGAAAACAACGGCGAGCAAAAGGCTTTTTAACTTCATTAATTAATTTTCAACTCTCAGAAATTGTATTTTGCAGAACTTTTTTAGATATTAAAGTGTAAAACTTCAAAAACAAAATGACAATGGAAATTAAAACAGAAAATTTTTGCCCGCGCTGCGGCTCGCCGAAGATGAAAAGTTGGGACGAATTAACCGATGACCAAAAATTCTTGGTTGAAAAAATGCCGCTTTCGGCTGGTTTCACGCTCGAAGAAAGAAAAAAACACCGCTTTTGCGAGCGCTGTTTGTTTGAAACGCCTGAGAAAGAAAATCAAATGGTCTAGATTCTTTTAAAAGTATAATTACGTCTCACCAAACTCTGAAATTTATTCCGAGCGTAACTTTTTAATTTTTGGAAACAATAAAATGCAGACGGCAATTTTTGGAGTTTTCAAATACCGAATTGAATCCTAACGAGCAGCAAAATCTAGTCGAGAAAATCAAGCGCGGCGACGAAACAGCCTTTAGCGAAATTTATCGAAGTTACCGAGACCGGGTTTACGGCTTCGTCTATCGAATGACGATAAATCAGGCGACAGCCGAGGACATCACGCACGAGGTTTTCATCTTTTTGATCGAAAATCCCGGACGCTTTCAAGCCGGGCGCAGCTCTTTGCTGACGTTTTTGTGCGGCGTCGCCCGCAATCTGGTGATGAATCATTTGCGGCGAAAGTTTAATTCGGATGTCGGGTTTGATGAATTTGAAAATTTTGACGCCTTGGAAGATGAAACAAAGGGCAATCCGCTGGCGGATTTGCTCAATCAGGAACTTGCTGAACGGATTGAAACTTGTATCGCGGCGCTGCCGCCTTTGCAGCGCGAAGTAATCGTTCTGCGCGAATACCAGGAGCTTTCTTACGAGGAGATTGCGAAGGTGACGGAAGCTGAGCTGAGCGCGGTCAAAGCGCGTCTGCATCGTGCGAGACAGGCTTTAGCCAAACAGCTTTCGGCATACATTACAACGTCGAGGGAAAAATGTTATGAACTGCATTGAAACGAGAAAAAATATCGAATCGCTGATTGACGGCGAGCTTGACGGCGCGTTCAAAGAATCAATCGAGCGGCATTTATTGATTTGCGCTTCGTGTTGCGAGGTGAAGCAGGAAATGTCTTCGCTTTCGAGCCTTTTGCGAACGAGCCGAATTCCTTCGCCGTCGGAGCTTGACCGGCGAGTGATCGAATCTTTCCGCAGCCGTCAAAAACCGGCTGTCGCTTGGTGGCGCGGCTTGATTTTCGGCGGATTTGTTATGCCGAAACCGGTATTTGCGATGCTTTTGATTTTGGCAGTAGCAGGAGCGTGGCTGGCGTTTCAAATCGGGAAACTAAATTCCACAACCATTTCCATTATATCGCCTTCCGTCGCTTCAAATGAGATTCCCGTTCCAACATCTTCTGAACCGAAGATTCAAACCGTTGTAGTGGAAGTTCCGGTAATCAAGGAAAAAATCATCACGCGCACAATTTACGTCCGCGAGCCGAAAATTAACAAAACCGAAAAAGTAAAAGCGCCCGCCGATTCCAAGTTAGACATTTTACCTTCGGTCAATTCGGTTGCCGAAAACGGTTATTTTACCGCCGTGAACTTAAAAGGATTTGAACCGGCGGCGGAGATGAGCGCGAAAATTATCAAAGAGGAGAAAAAAGATGAAGAATAAATTTTTAGCATTTGCCATTTTAATTTTTAGCTGTTTTTTTGCAGTTTCGACCGCTGTCAAGGGGCAGCATAGCTCGGTTAGCTTTAACAAGAAAGGAATTTCGGTCGTTTTTAAAGTGGAAACTTCCACGCCCGAAACGACCAAGCAAACTTTCGGCAGCGTTTATTTTACGGGTTACGATGAAACCGAAAAGGAAAGCCGCGTTCACCGCGTTTTGGCTGATCGGGAAAGCGGTTTGTATTTCGGCTACGATTTGGTCATCGAATCGGGCAGCGAGCCGAACAAATTTAAAGTTTCCTTCCGCCCGCTTTCAATGACGCCGCCCGAAACGTTGCGTCTGAGCGATTTAACGATGCGCTCGCTGCCGAAATACCCGGAAGATTTGACGGTCGAAGACGGCGACACGATTGCGCTGGACTTGCTTTATAATCCGCAGACAAAAGTTAAAATCGTTGATTTGATCAAGATAACGACGAAAAAACCGCAATCGTCGGATACGTCTCTTTTCACTACAACGGCGAGCAGTTCAGGCTTTGGCACAAAGCCGGGAACGGGCGTAGGCGCTTCCTCCGGCACGGGAACTTCTTCAGGGACGGGTGTTTCTTCCGGTTCGGGAACAAGCGGCGGTTTATTCAGTAAACCGGCGGTGCGGGATTTTACTCCCGATGATGTGAAGATGCGGCTGACTTCGCCGAAACTGCTCATAAACGGCTCGCTCGGCGCGTTTCGCGGAAGCGAATGGAAAGGGATTATCGAAGGCTCGGTGATTTATTTTTATATTCCCGGAAAAGGTCGTTTTATTTTCTCGCTTTTCCCGCACAATAATTTTAATTTTCAGAAAAATGCCGCTCTGGAAAGCAATAAAATCACTTTTGATTCAAACGGCGAGCGTTTTGAGTTAATTTCCGATGAGCCGATTGTCAACGGCGGCGGCGACTGGAATTTGTGGGTTTTAAGCGACCCCGATTTCAAGCCTAATATGTCTTTCAATTCCGATTCGACCGACTTCGTTCAATACGGCGCGGCTGGAAGCGCCGATCACCTTTTGACCAGAAATCCGCAAACGCGGCGAACTACCGGCAGTTCAACCGTTCAACGAGACCTAAAAGCAATTTATCAAAAATGGCTCAATGAAGACGTTCGCTATATCATCAGCGAGGAGGAAAAACAGGCGTTTTCCCGGTTAAACACTAACGAGGAACGCGAGCAGTTCGTCGAATCCTTCTGGCAGCGGCGTGATGCCAAGCCTGAAACAGAGGAAAACGAGTTTCGCCGCGAATATTACGGGCGCATCGCTTACGCAAATCAAAATTTAGGTTTCGGCAAAACGGCTGGCTGGCTCACCGACCGCGGGCGCATTTTTATCACGCACGGCAAGCCCGACGAAATTCAAAAAAATGGCGCGGAAGAAGTTTGGATCTATAAATCTTTGCCGGAACTTGGAGCGAATGTCAGGTTTGAGTTTGTTGATGCGGCAAACAATGGCGATTTTCGTCTTAGAAAATAGAACTTAACGGAAATTTCTTTGCGTCCTTTGCGAGAAACTTTGCGTTCTTTGCGGTTAAAGAATATTTTTAACGCAAAGTAAAAACGCAAAGAGCGCAAAGATAAACCCTTTCAAAATTCTATTATTCAGAAAGTTATCTGCACTAAATTCGGTTCGTTTTTCGCCGCAAGCTGACCGCAAGCCGCGTAAATATCGCGCCCGCGCGGGCGGCGGACGTAAGACGAAACGCCTTTTGATTCGAGAATATCTTTGAAACGCTCGACCTGCTCCCAATTTGAAGGGCGATAGGAAAGCTGTTCCGCCGGATTGTGCGGAATCAGGTTGATTTTCACGCGATTTAGTTCATATTTGTTTAATAAATTCGCCAACTGCCGCGCGTGTTCATCCGAATCGTTGACACCGCCGAGCAGGACATATTCAAACGTAAAACGCTCGCCGCGCCGCAGGGAATTTTCAAATTCTTTCGCCGCCGCCAGAAGTTCTTCAATATTCCAGCGCTTATTGATCGGCATTAATTTATTCCGAAGTTCATCGTTTGGCGCGGAAAGAGAAATTGCTAAATGCGGGCGTTTTTCCAGTTTCGCAAACTCGTAAATTTTCGGCACGATTCCGGCGGTCGAAACCGTGACGCGGTTTGGCACAATGAAAAGCCCTTCTTCCTCGCTCATAATTTCGAGGGCTTTGATCAGATTTTCAAAATTCAAAAACGGCTCGCCCGCGCCCATTGCCACAAGATTCGTTCCGTGCGGTGTTTCCTCGCCGCCGCCGTAAACGTCGTTCAAAACAATAATTATCTGCTCGACGATTTCTCCGGCGGTTAAATTTCTGAGAAGTCCGAGTTTCGCCGTCAAGCAGAAACCGCATTTGAGCGGGCAGCCCGACTGTGAGGAAAAACAAATCGTGTCGCGGTTTTCGGTCGGGATAAAAACCGTTTCCACCGGGAGGCTATCCTTTGTTTTCATCAAAAAGCGGCGCGTTCCGTCCTCGGAAACGTAGCGCGATTCGACCTTCAAGGTCGAAGCCGTCGCGGTCTCTTCCAATTTCTCGCGCAGAGCCTTCGGCAAATCGGTCATTTCATCAAAATCGCGCAAACGTCTTTCGTGCAAACCTTTGAAAATCTGCCGGGCGCGAAACTTCGGCTCGCCGAGGTTTTCTGCTAATTCGGCAAGTTCCGTTTTTGAAAATCCTGTGATGTGAAGCTTTTCGTTCATTGCAACATTTAACATTTAACATTTATCATTTATTAACTGTTTCCAACAATCTGATAAATGATAAAAGAAAATAAAGTCATCGGCGGCGGCATCATCGCTTTAATCGTAATTGCTTCGATTGCGTTTTTCTGTTTCTGGTTGGTTAAAAAAGCAGGCGACCGTTTGACGACGCCCGACAACACCACCCAAACGCCTTCGCCCGAATCGCCGCAGCCTGCGCCGCCGCGTGTCGAGAACATCGAAACGGCACAACGCGTTTATCTCGCGCTCGGAAATCCGAGCAATGCGAGTGCGAACACCGGAAATCCAAACAATTATTTAATGGTCAACGAGGCTTTTGCGGTTTCTTACAATAACTCAAAAGGAACGCCGAATTGGGTGGCTTGGCGATTGTCGCAGAGCGATTTTGGAACAGCCGAGCGGCAAAACGATTTTCGTCCCGACACGCGCCTGCCAAAAACTTTTACGATGGTCAGACCCGCCGATTACACGGGAAGCGGTTTTGACCGCGGGCATGTGTGTCCGAGTGCCGACCGTTCGAGCAACCCGGATTTGAACAGCCTGACGTTTTTGATGACAAATATGATTCCGCAGACGGGAGACTTAAACCGAAACGTTTGGGAAAGGCTCGAATCTTACTCGCGTGATTTGGTAAAACGCGGAAAAGTTGATTTATACATCGTCGCAGGCGTTTACGGCGAAAAGGGAAAATTAAAGCAAAAGGTTTCCGTTCCGTCTAATTGCTGGAAAGTGATTGTCGCCGTTCCGCAAGGCGCGGACGTTTCCGCAATCAACGAAAACACACACGTTATCGCGGTTGATATGCCAAATGTGAAAGGAATCGCTAGCGAAGATTGGCGAAAATTCAGAACGTCGGTGCGCTCGATTGAGCAAAAGACGGGCTACAATTTTCTGTCCGCGCTGCCGCAGGATTTGCAGGAAAAATTGGAAACAAGAGTTGATAACAAATAACTTAAGGATTTGAAAAAATGAACGAATTTTCAATAAACCAAAACAACGAAACCGGACGCAAAACGTTTTTATGGTATCGCGTTTATCTCGCCTTTATGGTTTTTTTATATCTGGCAGTAATCGTTTTCGGCGTATTTTTAGCAGTCGCACGCCCGGCGACCAGTCAGTATAATCCCAATGAAATCTTTATGGCGGGTATTATTTACGCTGTCGTCGGAGCATTTTGTTTCCTGCTTTTCGCGACGGCTCTTTTTCTTCCGCGAAAGCCCTGGGGTTGGATTGTCGGGATCGTGATGATTGCTATCGGAATGACGAGTTGCTGCTTCCTGCCTTTTTTACTTCCGCTGCTGATTTTTTGGCTCAAGCCGGAAACAAAAGCGTATTTCGGGCGTAATAGCTGATTATGAAAAAAACGTTTTTATTGCTGACAATCATTTTAACTTTGGCTTTAAGCGCAATGTCGCAAACACAGGAACAAACCAAACCGGCAAATCCGGCGGATGTCGCTTCGATTGACGCGATTATCAAAGCCGTCTATGACGTAATTTCCGGCGACGCGGGCGCGAAACGCGATTGGGACAGATTTCGCACGCTGTTTCACAAAGACGCGCGTTTGATTCCGACGGGCAAAAATCCGAAAACCAATGTTTACGGCGCAAATGTTGTAACGCCCGAAGATTACATCAAACGCACCGAACCGTTTTTTAACAAAGAAGGTTTCCACGAAAGAGAAATAGCCCGAACGACCGAAATTTACGGCAACATCGCGCACGTTTTTTCGACTTACGAAACCTTCAAAAGTCAGTCGGAAATGTCGAATAAAAAGCCTTTTATGCGCGGCATCAACAGCATTCAGCTTTTAAACGACGGAACGCGCTGGTGGATTATCTCGATTTACTGGCAAGCCGAAACGCCCGATAATCCTTTGCCGAAAAAATATCTGAAGAGCAGAGGATAATTTTAATAGAATTTTTCAATTTGAGAAGCCGAAAAACTATCAATTATCAACTTTCAACTAACAACTAAATTGCAGGATATATAGAATTCTCTGCAAAATAGTTGACAATTAAGAGCTGATAATTGATAGTGGCAGAACTTCGATTTCTGAGAAAATTCTATTAAAAAATGTCTTCCGCGCAAACGAACAATTCGCCCGCTGATTTTACGTTCTATCCTTTGCTCTGGCTGGCGGTTTGTTTTGCTCTCGGTATTTTAGCGGCAAATTTTCTAGCGTTTGATTGGCGCTTCTTTCTTATTCTTTGCTTAATTTTCGGAATTCTTACATTTGTTTTTCGTAAGCAAAAAACTGCTCTGATTTTTCTTTCAATTGCTTTTGTCGCAGTCGGAGCATTGTATTTCCAAGTTGAAAAACAATCAATCTCTTCAAATCGTCTCAAAAAACTTTATGATGAAAGCCAAATAAAATCGGGCGATCCGATAGAAATTGAAGGCGTTATTCCGGGCAAACCGGAACTCGCGGTCGGCGGATTTTTTCTTGAACTTAAATCTGAAAAAGCGATTTACAAAGGCGAAAATTTTGACGTTTCGGGGAAAATTCGGCTTTTCGCGCCCGTGGCGGACGAGCAAATCGCGGAGGAATACGAACAGTTAGATTTGCGGCACGGCTCGCGGATTCGCGTCGCCTGCAATCTGCGGCGCGAGGATAATTACCTGAATCCGGGCGTGGCGTCGCGCAAAGAAATCCTTGACCAAAAAGACATTGACGCGACTGCGACAATAAAAAGCCCTCTTCTGGTGGAAAAAATCAGGGAAACAAATGTTTTCGCGCCGATTGCCTGGATTTATGAGCAAAGACAAAATTTAATTGTTGATTTCAGAGATAACTTCAGCAGTTCAACGGCGGGAGTTTTGATCGCCTCGCTGCTCGGAAATCGCTATTTTCTAGACAAGCAAACTTCTGAAATCTTCCGCGAAGGCGGCACGTTTCACGTTCTCGTAATTTCCGGCTTGCACATCACGTTTATCGGCGGTTTGACGCTGCTGTTTTTGAGATTTTTCACCAGAAAAAGATTTTGGCAGTTTGTGTTTGCTTCCGGTTTTTTGTGGGCGTATTCGCTGGCGGTCGGCGCGGAAGTTCCGGTTGTTCGCGCGACGATAATGTTCACGATTTTGTTGTTCTCGCAGGTGATTTATCGTCGGGGAACGCTTCTCAACGCTCTCGGCGCGTGCGGTTTGGTTTTGCTGGTTTGGCGACCGGAAGATTTGTTTAGTCAATCCTTTCATTTAACTTTCGTCAGCGTGGCAGCAATTGTGGCGACGGCTTTTCCTTTAATCGAAAATTTGCGGGCAATCGGCGATTGGAAACCTTCAGCCGAAACGCCTTTTCCGCCGCGCGTTCCGTTTTGGCTGAAGAGGTTTTGCGAAATGCTTTACTGGCGCGAGCGAGTTTGGGAAATCGAAGCGAAACGCAATATCTGGTCGGCGAATCTTTTCAAAACGCCTTATTTGAAATGGCTGGAGGCAAAAGGTTTACAGGGAGTTTTGCGTTATTCGTTCGAGGCGCTGCTGGTTTCCGCAATCGTGCAAATCTGGCTTTTGCCGCTTCTGGTCGTTTATTTTCACCGCGTTTCGATTGCCTCGGTTTTGCTCAATCTCTGGGTCGGAATTTTTATCGCGCTGGAAAGTTTTACCGCATTTTTCGCCGTTTCTTTCGCCCAAATCAGCGAAAATTTGGCATTGCCGTTTATTTATTTAACCGAAATTTTTAACTGGTTTTTGCTTTTGCTGCCGCGATTTTTTGTCGAAAACGATTGGGCGAGTTTTAGATTACCGGTTTATTCGGGCGCGATGAAGGCGGTTTATATTTTATATTTTCTGCCGGTTTTGATTTTGACGATTTTGCTGAACAGATGGAAACCTTTTGCTTTGATTTCGGATTCCAGATTCCAGATTCCAGATTCCGAACCTCAAATTTCAAATTTCAAATTTCAAATTTCAAATTCTAAATTCGTTTTCTCATCTTCACGTTTTTTGTCTTCTGCTTCAGCGGTTTGCCTGCTCTTATTTTTTATCACAATTATCTTTCACCCTTTCAGCGCGCCGCGAGCGGACGGCAGGCTGCACGTTGATTTTCTCGATGTCGGGCAGGGCGACGCGGCTTTGATTCGGTTTCCGAACGGCGAGACGCTTCTTGTTGACGGCGGCGGAAGAGTTAATTACAACAAAACCTTTATCCGGAAAGATGATGAAGAATCCGAGCTTTTTGAGCCTGATGCGGCGTCAATCGGCGAAGCTGTCGTTTCGGAATTTTTGTGGGAAACGGGTTATTCGCAGATTGATTACATTTTGGCGACGCACGCCGATGCCGATCACATTCAAGGCTTGACGAATGTGGCGAAGAATTTCCGGGTTCGGACGGCAATTTTCGGCAGAACGCCTTTGAAAGATGCGGATTTTGCCGCGCTTTATGAAGTTTTGCAAAAGCGGAATGTTGAAATTGTAAAGCTCGGACGCGGCGATGTTTTGACGTTTGATGAGATTAAAATTGAAATTCTTTACCCCGAAAAAGATGAATCTCCGCAGGCGGTTTCGGACAATAACAATAGTCTGGTTTTGCGCGTGATTTTCGGCGAAAGAGAATTTTTATTGACGGGCGATATCGAAAAAGAAGCGGAAAGCGATCTTGTTCAAACGCCTGAATTTTTGGCGGCGGATGTTGTCAAAGTCGCGCATCACGGAAGCCGGACTTCTTCGACCGAAGAATTTGTCAGGGCGACAAGAGCGGAATACGCGGTAATTCCCATCGGCAGAGAATCGCGTTTCGGGCATCCGCACGCGGAAGTCGTTGGGAGATGGAAAAATTCCGGCGCGAAAATTTTAACGACCGGCGAGCGTGGGACAATTTCGATTTCGACTAACGGAAAGGATTTGCGCGTGGAAACTTTTCTGCCTTAAACAGAAAAGCCCGAAGATTTTCATCTGAAAAAACCTCCGAGCGTTCCTCAAGTCCTTCTAATGCAACCTTTTTACCGCATTTTGCCGTAAATGTCAAACATTATTCGTTTTATGCTATACTTTTTTCGAAAAATTCAGGGAAATGCAGTGATTTGGGACAAGCATATGTCGAATGCCAATCTTTTAGTTATACTTTTGTGTTTTATCTTTTTAACTGCTTGTTCGGCGGATTCAGCGAATGCCGGGAGCGAGAACTCCGAAAGGTCTAAAATCGAAACGAATGAATCACAACCTGCAAACCGGACGGAAAACTCGTTTGTGGAAAGCTTCCAATCAGAAATTCCGGCAGAAATAAAAGATAATGATTTTCCGGCGAATTCTTCGATTAGCCAGCCGAAGACCGTGCGTGATTTTTTTATGCTTCTGCCCGAAAAATATTTTACCTTGGAAGGATGCGAGCGGGCTAAAGATAAAGATTGCCAAAAAGCCAAAGTCAATTATCTGAAAACGTTTGCGGAAATCGAAGACACGAAAAACGGTTATCTGAAAGGCGGCTGCGACGGCGCGCAGAGCTGTTTGGACATGGCTTTATTTAAGCGTCCCGACGGCACATACATTGTTGGTCTAAGCACTTTTGCCGAAATGATGAACGATTATTATTTTCTGGAATACAAAAACGGAAATTGGGCGAATATTTCAGCGGAAATCGTTCCGCAATTCAGCAAAAAAAATATGTATGAGCTGCCTCGTTACGGCACAACCGTAAAGGTTTTTGCTAAAAAAATTATTGAAGAAGGCAAAGACTACGAAATTAGCGATAAAGGGCAAAAACTTTACGATTTGGAATGGTCGGGCGGAAAGTTTAATATCAAGAAATAGTTTATTTGACGAGTGGTTAGTTGTATTAACAAGAAAGGACAGGAAGAAAGCGATTCAAACTCTAAATTATAAACTATGAACTCTAAACTACCTTATGTGCAACTTAATTTTGACTCTTTATCGCGTAGCAATTTTATGAATTTAGCCGTGTAATTTATTGCACGCGATGAAGGGAAAAGAACTTCCGTCGCCTTAGCGACGATTGAATTCAGACGTTGATTTTCAGTTGTCGCTCACGCGACAGAAATTTAATTTCAACTCACCGTGCGTTGAAACGCACGGCTAAACTCAATCAGTCGCTACGCGACAAAGAATACTTTTTTGTTAGATTTAGTTTTCAATGACCATAAGCTAGTGGCAATTGTTTTAGCATTACTTTTAACTCGCTTTCTCATTTTTATTTTCTCTACAAATCAGTTTTCTTATCTCTCCATAATTTTTTTCAAAAATTCGGTTAACATTTTTCGTTCGCGCTCGTCTTTATAAACGGCAGGACATTTTGAGCGATTTATAAAACCGCGAAAATGCGCCGAGAAAAACCGAGCGTTTCAATTCACATTATTTTTAATTGTCAGCTTCAGGAGAATTATGAAGGGTAAATTTATTTTAATAACGGCAATTCTACTTTCGCTCTTGCATCAAGGTTTTTCGCAGAGAGAAGATTTTGAAACGATTATTAAAATGCCGGCAAAATATAAGAAAGCCTTTGACGAAGGACAAAAACTGATGTCGGATTTGATAGAATCCGAAAGCCTGAAAAACCTTCAAGACAAGATTGTATGTGAATTAAAACAAAAGTTGGCGAGAGAACATTAATCAACGATTTGCGTATCCAGAAAGATGCCCGAAAGCGAAATGACCGGAAACATATTTTTATTCGCTAAAAGCGAAGCGAGCGCCGCCGCGCCCGCCGCCGAAAAATTCAAAGCGGAAGTGCTGCTGGTCGAGCGCGTCTGCGCGGGCGACGAGGAAGCTTTCGGCGAGCTTTATAAAGCTTTTGCGCCGCTCGTTCACGGTATCGTTCTGGCGCGCGTGCCGCGCGACGAGGTTGACGACATCGTGCAGGAAGTTTTTCTCGCGGCTTATAAAAATCTGCATACGCTTCGAGAAAAAACGGCGGTTGGCGCTTGGCTGGCGATGATTGCGCGAAATCGGGCAGTCGAATTTTTCCGGCAGGCGAAGCCGACCGAGGAATTGTCCGAAGAAATAAGCAGCAATGACAGCCCGCAGACCGAGGCGAGAGAAATTTTAGCGGCGATTCGCTCTTTGCCGGACAGCTACAAGGAAACTTTGGTTTTGCGTCTGGTCGAGGGAATGACGGGAAGCGAGATCGCCGAGCGAACGGGACTGACGCCGGAATCGGTGCGTGTGAATCTGCATCGTGGAATGAAACTGCTGCGGCAGAAACTCGGAATTAATTGTGTTGATAAATAAGGAACCCGCGTTTTGAGTCCCGCCTTCAGGCGGCTAAATCGCTGGACAAAAGCCTGCTAAAGCAGTGACTCAAAACGCTTGAATTCTGTTTCCAATTTTATCAAAAGGAGTAAGTGATGAAAGAAGATTATCTTTGGGACAAAACGGGCGCAGACCCGGAAATAGAAAAGCTGGAAAACGCGCTGAAAGCGTTTCGCTATAAAGAAAGCGAGCCGCCCGCGCTGCCCGCGAAGATTATTCCTTTTGAGAGGAAATCTCCGCGCAGATTTTTCCAGTTAGCCTTCGCATTCGCGGCTTCAGCGGCGCTGGTGCTAATCTCTTTCGGCGTCTGGATTCAGTTTTCGATGAACAACCAAATTCATTCTGTGGACGATTTGGCGCAGAGTATTATTCCTCAAATAGATGTTGAAATACCGGAAGAAATTTCTGAGGGAAAATTACGAAACGCTGATTTAGTCAAACCCGCGGATTTGCCGTCTCCAAAGATCAATACTTCAAAACCGACGAAGAGAAAAATTGTAAAAGCGAGCAGATTTGTTCCCGTCAGAGCCGCGCAAAACCAAACGATTGCGCGAAAAACAGAAGTAAAAAATCGGTCTGTCGCACTTACGGAAGAAGAAAAATACGCTTACAACCAGTTGATGCTCGCTCTTTCGATTACGAGTTCCAAATTGAAAATGGTAAAGGACAGAGTTGAAGGCGTTGAAGAATAAGACGCTTTTTTGAAAACGAAGAATTTTATTAGGAGTAAAAAATATGAAAGTAGTTAAAAATCATTCATTAAAAATAATTTTGTTGACGCTGTTTTTGCTGACGGCAATTACGGCAAACGGGCAGGATCCGCGCCTGCAATTTGAACGGCTTAACGGTCTCGAAGCCAGAGCCAGAGACGTTGTGGAAGTCAATATTGACGGGAAACTTTTGGATTTGGCTAAACGGGTTCTGGTAAAAGTCAACGACCCTGATTCAAAGAAGGTCGGGCAGGCAATCAGCGGTTTGAAAGGAATTTACGTTCGCGTTTACAACTTTGAGAACGAAAACGAATACAACGTCGCCGATGTCGAAGCGATTCGCTCGCAGCTTAGCGCGCCCGGTTGGGAAAAACTGGCGAATGCCCGAAGCAAAAAGAACAATCAGAAGATTGATATTTATACGATGTTCACAGGCGATGTGATGAGCGGCGTGGCGGTCGTGATTTCCGAATCGAAATCGGTCGCGCTGGTCAACGTTATCGGTCCGATTGATATTGATTTGCTCGTCGAATTGAGCGGAAAAATGAATATTCCGAAGATTGAAATCGAAAAAGATAAAGATAAAGATAAATAGGAGTGAAGACTATGTTAATGCGAAAAAAAATTTTAATGATGCTGATTTTCTCGACGCTTGTCTTCACTTTCGCCGCGCCTGAGACAAACGCAAAAGGCAATGAATACAAGACAATCGTCAAGCATTTGAAAACGAAATATAAGGCGAAAAAGGTCAAAATCCCGTTTATGTGGCTGGCGCGTTTCGCCGTCGGAGTCGTTCGACCGGCAGGCGTGAAAAGTTTCAGCGTAACTTTGTTTGAAGACCTGAAATTTTCGCGCGAAACGCTCACTCAGGAAATGAAAGGCGCGATGAGAAACTCGCTCGGCGCCGACTGGAGTCCGATTTTTCATGTCCGTTCACGCGAAGGTCAGCAGGCTTATATGTATATGCGCGAGGCGGGCAGCAGCGTGAAAATTGTGCTCGTTACAATTGATAAACAGCAAGCCGCCGTAATTCGCGCCACATTCAGTCCCGAAAAGCTTGCCGAATTTATCAACGACCCGAAAATCTTCGGCATCTCTTTAAACGACAACAATCATCAAGCAAACAAGGGAAATTCGACCGTAAAAGGAGATTTACCCTCGAAAGATAAAACCGAAACTCCTTAACAAGGTTGTTTTAGCTGTTTGCTTTCTAATAAATTAAAGGAATTATTTTTAACAAAAAGATGAAAAGTTTTGTAAAAGCAGTATTGTGCTTGGTTATATTACTAACGGCTCAGAGCGTCCGGGGACAAAATGCGCCGCAGGAATTTTTGAGCCGCGAAGTTAAATCCGGCGCGGAAACTTACGGTTATAGAGTTTATATTCCTAAAACCCGAAACCCTAAAAAGAAATTACCCGTAATGCTTTTTCTGCATGGAAACGGCGTAAACGGCACGGATAACGAACGGCAGGTTCGAGGAGTAGATGAGTTTGTTTATAAATATCCGAATTTTTTTGACTTTATTATCGTTTTTCCGCAAGCCAAACCAAACACTTTCTGGATTGGTGAAATGACGGCTCAAGCGCTAAAAGCGCTCGATCAAACGGTTGAGGAATTTAACGGTGATCCGAAAAGACTTTACTTAAGCGGCTTTTCAATGGGCGGTTACGGAACCTGGTCAACAGGCGCTTTACATCCGAATAAATTTGCCGCCCTTATTCCGATTGCCGGCGGAATCGTTCCGCCGTTTCAAATACCGGCGTTCATCAAAAGCAGTTTCCCATCTGAAATCGTAACAATTTTAGATGCGTCGGACCCGTATAACGCTCTCGCAAAGAGAATCGGAAACAAACCTGTCTGGGTATTTCACGGAAGCGCCGATGAGTCAGTTCCCGTAACCGAATCAAGAAAAATCAGTGACGCGCTCAAGAAAAACGGAAGCAAAAATATCTTTTACACCGAGTATGAAAATACCAATCACAATGATGTGTTTTTAAAAGCCTTTACCGAACCGAAATTTTATCAATGGCTTGCTAAACAAAAATTGAAATAGAACAATTAGAGCGAATAAGGAATGAGTGTATGGTATTTTTTCACTAGCCCAGCCGTTCACGGCTGGGTTGACGAATATAGAAGATTTAGCCCGTTT
>DATHTS010000648.1:0-4144 GCA_035462935.1 Pyrinomonadaceae bacterium | reverse complement strand
TAGCCCGGCGAGCATCGCCGGGTTTATGTCAACGGTAAAATCGCTCGCTGAAGGCGATCAACATTTGCGGTATTTGTTCGACGCTTTCAGCTTCGGAAGGTTCGCTTTCATCAGACCCGGCGATGCTCGCCGGGCTATAATGTTTGTCGCCTTTGGCGCCTTTGAATAAGCCCTAATACAGCTCACACACTTTTTTATTCGATATGTAGCCTTGATTACAAAATGTGCTAAACTACTAAGCCAGTAACCTTTTTCAAAAAACACAGTTTAGTAAATGAGTAAAATCACACGCCGCGAGCTTTTGCGTCTGACGGGTGCGGTAATCGTCGGAAACGCTTTTTCAGGCTGCGACAGTGCGCCAAAAAAACAAACGATTATTACAAATTCGGATGTGCCTGTTGTAACCGCGCAGGGGCGAATTCTGCCGCCGGACGCCGCGCCGCTCGAAAAGCAGGTTTTGTATGAGACGGCTAGCGAGCCGCGTCATCTGGATATTTCGCGCGATATTTACGGCGCGGGCGTGGCGATAAACTGGGGCGGCGAACCGCTTTTGAGGCGCGACCAAAATCAGAATCTTGTCCCTGCGATGGCGGAAAGCTGGGAAGCGGGCGAGGGCGCGGAGTATTGGGATTTTACGATTCGAGAGAATGCGCGTTGGAGCGACGGCGTGCCGATTACGGCAGACGATTGGGTTTTTACCTTTCGCCACCTGGCGTCGCCTGATTTGGATAACCCGTGGACTTGGTTTTATTACGACATCAAAGGCATTCAGGATTACAAGGAAGGAAAAGGCAAGCCGGAAGACATCGGCGTCGAGGCGATTGACGAGCGAACCGTGCGAATCCGGGGCGAAGGCGGCGCGATCCCGCATCTTCCGGCGCTGATGGCGTATCAGGCGGCGGTTCCCGCGCCGCGTCATAAAGCAGAGAAGAATCCGCATCATTGGGCTGACACGCCCGAAAATTTTGTTTCGTCGGGTCCGATGCGGCTTTTGAGCTGGCAGCATAATCAGCGGCTCGAATGGGACGCGAATCCATATTACAACGGTCCGCATAAAGTCGGGATTCAAAAACTCGTTCAGCTTGTCGGCGCGCCCGCCGTCGGCTGGTTTAATTCGTGGCTCAACAAGGAAATCGATTACATCGCTATCTTGCAGCCGCAGGAACTGGCGCAGGTCGTCAACGATAATGAATTGATTCAGTATCTGCATTCGTTCAACAATTTTCAGATTCAATATTTGTCTTTTGACTGCCTGCGACCGCCGTTTGATAATTTGCTTTTAAGGCAGGCGCTTTCGCACGCCGTTGACCGCGAGCCTTTCTGCGAGAAAGTAATGCTCGGAACGGGCGTTCCGGCGTTTTCGATGCTGCCGCCCGATTTTCCCGCACATAATCCCGAATTAAAATCGGTGCAGGATTTTAACGTCGAAAAAGCGCGCGCTCTTTTAGCCGAAGCGGGTTACCCGAACGGCAGAGACGCGGGCGGAAATCAGCTTGTCTTGCAAATGTTTTCCAAGGGGCGCGAGGTTGCGCTCGAATATGTCAAAGACCAGTGGGAGCGTTATCTCGACATCGCCGTTAATCTGCAAATCGTCGAAGCCGCAGTTTGGGGCGCAAAGCGGGCGCAGCACGAAATGCCTGTTTATCACGATCAATACGAGTATGATTTTCTCGACCCGGCAAATATGCTGACGCGGCTCTGGAAAAGCACTAGCGAACAAGGTTCGCCGCGCCACGCCTGGCGAAACGAGAGATTTGATGAATTGGTAACGCTTGCCGGGCGCGAAATTGACGAGCCGAAACGAATAAGCCTTTATCAGGACGCGGAAAGAATCCTGGTCGAAGATGTCGGCGGGCTTTTCTTATCGCAAACGGTCACGCATCAAATCTGGTATCCGTATCTGACCGGATTCGAGCCGGATAAAGATGGCAATGTCGTTTTCCGCTATCTCGATATTTCGCGCTTCCAAATGTATATCAGAAACGATGTTGACGAATGGCGCGGTTGAAAAAATGAGAGGTGAGAAATGGAAAATGAGAAGTGAGAAATGAGAAGTGAGAGGTAAAATATTCTTTATTTCTCATTTCTCACTTCTCATTTCTCACATTAAATTATGTCCAGAACTTTGCTTGAAGTCGAAAATTTGCAGACGCAATTCAAACTCGGAAAAGCCGTTATCCGAGCCGTTCGCGGCGTGTCGTTTTCAATTTCCGAAGGCGAGGTTCTGGGCATTGTCGGCGAATCGGGCTGCGGTAAGAGCGTCACCGCCCTTTCGATTATGCGGCTAATCGAAGCGCCGGGCGAAATTACCGGCGGGCGCGTGATTTTCCGCGACGAAGGCGAAGAAATTGACTTATTAAAACTCTCCGATAAAAAACTCGAAAGAATTCTGGGAAACCGCATCTCGATGATTTTTCAAGACCCGATGACCTCGCTCAATCCCGTTCTTTCGATCGGTTTCCAGATTATGGAAACGCTGCGCGTGCACCGAAAATTGTCGAGAAGGGAAGCGAAAGAGCAGGCGATTTATCTGCTTCAGCGCGTCGGAATTTCAAATGCAAGGCAAAGGTTAAATGATTACCCGCACGAATTTTCCGGCGGGATGCGCCAGCGCGTGATGATTGCGATGGCGGTCGCCTGCAAACCGAAACTGCTGATTGCCGACGAGCCGACGACCGCGCTCGATGTGACGATTCAGGCGCAAATCTTAAATCTTTTGCGCGAATTTAAAGAAGAATTCGGGATGTCAATCGTCATCATCACGCACGATCTGGGCGTCGTCGCGCAGCTAGCCGACCGCGTCGCCGTGATGTATGCCGGAAGGATCGTCGAAAACGCGCCGGTCGAAGCGATTTTCAAAAATCCGCAGCATCCATACACGCAGGCACTGGTCGCTTCGATTCCGCGTCTCGGCGAGCAGCCCGAACGACTTGTGACCATAGAAGGAGCGCCGCCGCGCCTGCTTGATGAACCGTATGGATGCGCTTTTGTGCCTCGCTGCGCCTACAAAATTCCGCTTTGTGTTGAAAAACGTCCGCCGTTAGATAATCTCTACGACACGCATAAATCAGCCTGCTGGGTGGCGAAGGAAGGAGCGTTTGCCAATGTCTGAAACGCTTCTGGAAACAAAAGAATTGAGCAAAAGCTTCGATCTTCGTCAAGGCTTTTTCGGCGGAAAGAAGCTGAAAAACATCGCGGTTGATCGCGTGAGCTTTTCGCTTTCCGAAGGAGAAACTCTCGGGCTGGTCGGTGAATCGGGCTGCGGAAAATCCACGCTCGGTTTAACGATTATGCGGCTTTACGCGCCTGACGGCGGACGGATTTTCTTTGCGGGCGAGGACATTACAAATCTGGGCGAGGAAAAATTAAAAACGGTCAGAAAACAGATGCAGATGATTTTCCAAGACCCTTTCGCCTCGCTCGATCCGCGCCTTACAATTGAGCAAATTATCGGCGAGCCGCTGGAGATTCACCGTTTAGGCACGAAAAAAGAAAGGACGAACGAAGTCGCCCGACTGCTCGATCGCGTCGGTTTGTCATCGGAAGATATGCATCGTTTTCCGGGCGAATTTTCCGGCGGTCAGCAGCAGCGCATCGGCATTGCGCGGGCGCTCGCTCTGCGACCGAAGCTTTTGATTTGCGACGAGCCGGTTTCGGCGCTGGACGTTTCCGTGCAGGCACAGGTTTTGAATCTTTTGCGCGATTTGCAAGATGAATTCGGGCTTTCGTATCTTTTCATCTCGCACAACATCGCCGTCACCGCCTTTATGAGCCAGCGCATCGGCGTGATGTATCTGGGGCGTTTGGTTGAAATCGGCACGAGCGAACAAATCACAAACGCGCCGCGTCATCCATACACGCAGGCGCTGCTGTCCGCGATTCCCGAACCCGATCCATCAAACCGCGAGATTAAAACGATTGCGAAAGGCGATATAGGCAAACTCTCGGAACGCCCGACAGGCTGTGTTTTTTACAAACGCTGTCCGTTTGCCGAAGATATTTGCCGGGCGGAAGAGCCTGAGTTGCGGGTGATTGAGAGAAATCAGGAAGTCGCGTGTCATTTTGCCGATTAAAATTAAACGGGTGTAAAATGAAAGCGTTATGAGTTCAACGAGAGAACAAGTTTTAACGACTCTTGCCGATT
>DATHTS010000647.1:0-3578 GCA_035462935.1 Pyrinomonadaceae bacterium | reverse complement strand
CATTTCGCCGAAGGTGTAAATTTCCTTTTCATCGCCGACGATTCTCATCGCGGTTTTAGCAGAATGTTTTTCGCAGGAGTTTATAACGCGCTGACAGAAATTATCCGGCATATGTTTTTTTAACCGTCTCGAATTTTATTGACAAAGATTATCACAGGTAGGGATTTATATGAAGTATGATTAAACAAAGTCGCTGGTGGAGAAAATTTAGCTGCAATATTTTGAGAACCAAACAATTTAATCCCTTTCCATCCTTAAATAATAAAAAAAGCTCGATGAATGGATTTAAACAAAAATTAACAGGTTGGGATTTAACTTTTTAACTGGCTTGTTGTAATATTTTCCCATTGCTTTTAATTTCTGGAAAAGATCAAAGGGGTTAAGAAGTTTTTAATGCATCTTTTTCAGAGAAACTTCCATCTCTTAAATGCATTCCTAAAAATTGAATAAAATTTTATTTTATAAAGAGGATAAAACTATATCTATGTATCAAAATAAAGAGGGTCGTTCTACGCCTGCCTATCGAAAACTTTTTGCATTTTCAATGGCTGCATTTTTGCTTTTGCAGCATCTTTTAATCATTTCTCCGGTGGCGGTAAAAGCTGCCGGCTCAACTTCCGTCGTTATCAGCGAATTCCGCGTTCGTGGTCCAAACGGAGCAGCCGACGAGTTTGTTGAGCTTTATAATCTTACCGATAACCCAATTGATATCGGTGGGTGGAAGATCAATGGCTCGAATAATGCCGCCGGTACAGGCACTCGCGCTACCATCGCAGCGGGAACAATAATTCCCGCTCGGGGACATTTCCTAGTTACAAATTCGAGTGCTTCGGGCGGTCCCTACAGCGGCTCGGTTGCCGGAAACCAAACATTTACGACGGGTATAACCGATGACGGCGGAATCGCTTTGCTTACCGCTTCCAACGTTGTTATCGATCAAGTGGGAATGAGCGCCGGGTCAGCTTATAAAGAAGGAACGACTCTCGCCTCGCTCGGCACTTCTAACCTCGACCGCTGCTACGAGCGAAAGCCGGGCGGCTCGTCGGGCAGCACGCAGGATACGGACAATAACTCTGCCGACTTTCAGTTGATTACCCCCTGCGATCCGCAGAATCTTTCTAGTCCGCCGACCCCTGGTCAAACTCCAACACCGACTCCAACATCGACCCCGACTCCAACGCCAACACCGACACCCACACCGACTCCGACTCCAACGCCGACGCCTACTCCTTCGCCCGTGCCTGCGGGCGCGGTCGTCATAAGTCAAGTTTATGGGGGCGGCGGAAATTCCGGCGCACCGCTTAACGCTGATTTTATTGAAATTTTTAACCGCAGCGCTCAAACGGTCACTCTCAGTAACTGGTCGGTTCAATACGGCTCTCCGACGGGAACCACTTGGAGCAATAAGATTGATTTTTCGGCAACTCTTGCGCCGGGACAGTATTTTCTTATTCGCGGCACTTTGGGAACGAACGGTTCCGCCTTCAACTCCGATGCTGCCGGAACGCTTAATATGGGGGCGACAAACGGTAAAGTGGCGCTCGTCAATAATACTACGTTTTTGACCGGCGCTTGCCCGGCTGGAAATAGCAGCGTTTTGGATTTCATCGGCTACGGCGCGGTTAATTGCGCCGAAGGCGATGACACAACGCCCGGAGATAACGCTGCTCCAGCGCTGTCGAATACAACCGCCGTTTTCAGAGCGAATGACGGATGTGAGGATTCGGGAAGCAATGCCGCCGACTTTACGGCGGGCGCGCCAAATCCGCGCAACAGCGGCTCGCCGACAAAAGATTGCAGTGAAACTCCTCCGCCTCCGACCGAATCAAACAGCACCGTGGTAATCAGCCAGGTCTATGCCGGAGGCGGCAATTCCGGCGCGGTTTACGCTAACGATTACGTCGAGCTGTATAATCGCGGCGCAACTACCGTCAGTCTCGGCGGCTGGTCTTTGCAATATGCCGCCGCTACCGGAAGCGGATGGGATTTTACAAAGCAGCCGCTCGGCGGCACGATTGCGCCCGGCGAATACTATCTCGTCAGTCTGGCATCGGGCGGAGCCGAGGGCATACAGCTTCCGCCAGCGAACATTATCGGCGAAATCAATATGAGCGCCACCGCCGGAAAGATTGCACTCGTCAAAAGTTTTGATGGTTTGGAAGGCGTTTGCCCCTCGAGCGACCCCAACTTGGCGGATTTCGTCGGCTACGGCTCGACGGCGAGCTGCGGCGAGGGCAACAAAAAAGCTGGTTCGCCTGGCACAGCGAACGCGCTTTTGAGAAAGAACAATGGCGCTACCGATACGGATAACAATCAGGCGGATTTCGCTACCGGTTCGCCGAATCCGCGCCGGACGGCTCCTATCGTTGAGATAGGTCCCTATGTTTTCGGCACCGACCCGCGCCGAAGCAGCACGACCGCTCCGCGCGACGTGAGCATCACGGTTAATTTTACCGAGCCAGTAGATGTTGACCCGAACTGGTTTGACATTAACTGCACGACGACCGGAAACCATTACGATACGACGGTCAACGGTGGCTCAAAGTCTTTCCTGATCACACCGAATCAGAGCTTTGTGGCGGGCGAACAATGCACGGTAGTTATCTTTAAGAACGCCGTCCGCGATCAGGATACGGATGATTCCGCTCCCGACACAGATACGCTAACCGATGATTATTCGTGGAGCTTTACGGTGGCGACAGGCGCCGCGCCGCCTTATCCGGCGGACGTGCATCTGACGATGGGCAATCCGTCGAACGCTATCGCCGATACGAGCTATCCGAACAACTATTTGATGGAAAAGCCGGAATTCGCGCTCTCCTATAATCGTGATAAAGGCATAGCGAATTGGGTGAGCTGGCATCTCGCCGACGAGTGGATCGGCAGCCTCCCGCGCGTTGATACTTTCCGACCCGATCCGGCAGTACCAAGCGATTGGTATCGAGTTCTGGGAACGGATTATTCCGGTTCGGGATTTGACCGCGGGCATATGGTGCCGAACGCTGACCGCGATTACGAAAATTCGCGTCCGATCAATCAGGCGACTTTCCTGATGACCAATATATTGCCGCAATCACCGGACAATAACCAAGGACCGTGGGCGGCTCAAGAGGGCTATCTGCGCACGCTTCTGCCCGCCAACGAGGTTTATATCGTCGCCGGTGGGGTCGGAGAAGTCGGCACGGGCAGCAATGGTCAGATGACTACTATCGCCAATGGCAAAATAAGCGTTCCGTCTCATACTTGGAAGGTAGCGCTGGTCATTCCAAAGGGAGATAACGATATTTCGCGTGTGAATGCTGGAACGAGAACTATTGCCGTCCTTATGCCTAACGTGCAGGGAATCAGAAACAACGACTGGCAGAGCTATATTACAACCGTTGATGCAATCGAAGCTTTAACAGGCTATGATTTCTTCTCCAATCTGCCCGACGCGATTGAAAACGCCATTGAAGCGGGAACAAACGGAACAAATCCGCCGGGAACGGAAAATATGTCCGTCACAACCGAGGAAGATACCCCCGTTTCCATTATGCTTCCAGCAGCAAGCTCCAGCGCGTCGCCGAGTTACATCATTG
>DATHTS010000646.1:0-10038 GCA_035462935.1 Pyrinomonadaceae bacterium | reverse complement strand
TCCGACATACGCCCCTCGAATCCGGATATCGTCGGAGTTACAACGTTAAACTCGTTCACCGCCCAGCAAGCTTGCCCGCCCACGTGCGGACTTTTCGGCGATCTTCCGGCTGTTACTTTCGGCAACGCGACGACTCCTTCGAATCTGCACCAAAAATATACGTCATTGTCGGCGAGCGCGAACAAGCTTTTTGGCGATCACGACCTCAAGTTCGGATGGCAGTTTCTGCGGACGAAAGTTGACGGGCTCGATTCGCAAACTTTGACAAATCAGCTTTTTACTACGATTGACGATTTCATAAACCTCGGACCGGTAAACAGTGGTCCATTTTTACTCCTGCAAGCCGGCGGTCCAACGCCGGAGTCGAGAGAGATACATTTGCGGAACAACTACAACGGGCTGTACGCGCAGGACGATTGGAAGATCAGAAAGAATCTGACGGTCAATCTCGGTCTTCGCTGGGATCATGATTCCGAGTTCGAAGCCAAGAAGAACTTTTCACCGCGTTTGGGCGTCGCCTGGGCGATCACGCCGAAAACGGTTATCCGTTCACACTTAGGCGTGTTTTATGATCAATTCCGGCTCGGTCTCGTGCGTCAAATTCCCGAATTCGGCGGCAGTGACCGGAGGATCGGTCAATCATTGTATTTTCCCAGAGGTTTCTACGGATCGCCGAGTTTGATTTCGATGCTTGCCCGCGTGGTTGGACTCCCGGGTCCATGTATTTCGAACCGGCTGACCGATGCACAGATCGCTGCTGCGGGAACGACCTGTCCGCTCGGCGGCGGTCCGATAGTCGGCGTTGACCGGTTGAATACCGTCGTCGCGCCGGGTCGCTCGCCGATACCGCCAAATACGGTGATCAACATCAGCAATGTGCAGGCGCTTACCGGACTTACGCCGGATCAATACTTAGCTGCCGCCGCCGCAGCCATCGGACAGCCTAACGGATATTTTCAATGGGGACAATTCGGGGTTTTGAACAATCCGATTATCCCTCCTGCGGCGCAGCCTGTAACCGTTGACAGTACCTTCCAAACTCCGAATACGCTCGGCTTCAATATCGGCGTCCAGCGTGAGCTGACGAATGACATGGTTGTCGAGGTGGACTATTTTCATCGTGAAATGCGAAATCTTCTCGGTGTTAGACTAAGCAACCTCGCATTCAGGTCACGCGTCGCCGGCATCGGACGCAGCTTTGATCCGCCAAACACTGCAGGTGAAATCAGTACATTCGGACCTTTCTATGAGGGCAAATATGACGGGCTGATCGTGAATTTCACTAAGCGCCTCAGCAACCGGTTTCTTCTCGGCGCAAATTATACCTACGCGAAAGCAACCGACAACTCGCGCGGAATATTTACGGGACCGACAGATAATTTTATCGGGATCGCGCCGGTAGTTGTCGAACCGTGTCCAGCCGCTACTCCCAACTGTACACGACAGACGAACGAGAACGGATCATTTGTAAGCAGGAACGGCAATTTCGTTGCCGCAGCGGGAACTTTTGTTAACGGACCGGATCTCGATAAGGGCGCGTCGGATTTGGCGTTGGATCATATCTTTCAGGTAAACGGGTTGGTGAATCTGCCGTGGCAGTTTCAGATTAGCGGCATTTTCAGGGCGCAGAGCGGCTTTCACTTTAGCCGTTTCGATGATCCGCCGAGAGACCCGGACGGCAATGGTAATTTCAGCGGTGTTGATTTCACGGCTGGGAGAAACGCCTTTACTGCGGCGCCTTTCGTCAATCTCGATTTGCGCTTCGCTAAGCGGTTCGACATCGGCGAACGGGTTGATATTCAGCTCTTGTTAGAGTTTTTCAATGTGTTTAATCGGCAAAACCCGTCCGCGGTACAGAATCGCGCGAATATCCAAACCCAGCCGTTTGGCTCGACGACACAGGTGCTGCCGGGACGTGAGGGACAGGTCGGAATCCGAATTTCGTTCTGATTCTGTGCCTCCTAACAATGCCGCTAAAAACGAGAGCTTCGACTTCTGCTCAGGCTCTCTTATAACCTATTGAGCTTCGCTATGACGAGACGACATTTAATCTTTGCTGTAATACTGAGTTTCTTGGTCTCGGTCGCTGTGATGGCGCAAGGCACACGGATGCTTCGCCATCCCGCGGTCAGCCGCGACCTGATTGCCTTTGAATATGCGGGCGACCTTTGGGCGGTTTCGCGCGGCGGTGGAACGGCGAGACGACTGACTTCGACGCCCGGCGTGGAAATTGATCCGTATTTTTCGCCTGACGGTTCGCAGATCGCGTTTACCGCTACGGTTGCCGGAAATACCGATGTCTATATTATGCAGACGGCGGGCGGAAATCCGCGGCGGCTGACGTTTCATCCCGGATCAGATCGCGTTAATGGCTGGACCCCGGACGGGCGCTTTGTGATTTTCTCATCACCACGGGAGAATTCCCCGCAGGAAGCATACTTCCGGCTGTGGAAGATAGCCGTCGACGGAGGACAACCGGAACCGCTGCCGCTGCCCCGCGCATTTTCCGGTTCATTTTCGCCGGATGGGAATAAATTGGCTTATCAAGAACTTTCACTCATGTTTATTCCGGTATTTAATGAGATAAGTTTTTGGCGGCACTATCGAGGCGGTCGGACGAATCCGATTTCGATCTTTAATTTTGCGGATAATTCTGTCGAGAAATTGCCGTGGACAAATAGCAATGATTCGTATCCGATGTGGATTGGAAATACGATTTACTTTATTTCCGACCGTGACTTTACCGCGAATCTTTTCGCTTATCAAATTGACACTAATAAGCTGACAAAACTCACGAGTCACGACGATTTCGACATTATGAATGCTTCGGCGGGTTCGGATGCTGTCGTTTATGAGCAGGCGGGATACATTCATCTTTTGGACACCAGAACCGGAAAAGCGAAACAGCTGAATATCGAAGTCGCGGGCGATCTGCCCTGGACGCGAACTCAGTTTAAAAAAGCGGAAAATATGATCAGAAACGCCGCGCTTTCACCGGGAGGAGTTAGAGCGGCGTTCGAAGCGCGGGGCGAGATTTTCACCGTTCCCGCCGCGAAGGGCGATTACCGGAATCTGACGGCGAGTTCGGGCGCGCACGACCGCGATCCGGCGTGGTCGCCCGACGGAACGCAGATCGCTTGGCTGTCAGACCAGAGCGGCGAATATCAACTGATGCTCGGCGATCCTTTGGGACTCGCCGCGCCGCGCGTCATTGCGCTGCCCTCGACCGCCTTTTTTTCGGAGACTTCGCGGTCGCCGAACGGCGAGCGAATTCTTTTGGAAGATAACCACGAAAATCTCTGGACGATTGATGTCAAAAGCGGCGCGGCAACGAAAATAGATACGGACAATTATCCCGATCCGCTGCGCAGCTTCGGCGCCTCCTGGTCGCCCGATTCAAAATGGATAACTTACACGAAAAATCTGAAAAGCCGTTTGCGGGCGATGTTCGTTTATTCGGTTGCCGATAAAAAGGCTTATCAGATAACGGACGGGCTGGCGGATGCAATCTCGCCGACCTTTGACGCGAATGGTAAGTATCTGTATTTTCTGGCAAGCACGGATTTCGGACCGAAAACCAGTTGGCTCGAGATGAGCGCGATAGATCATCCGGTACGAAGGTCAATTTATTTAGCGGTGTTGAGCTCGGACGAGCCTTCGCCTTTTTTGCCGGAGACTGGAGACGAACCGCCGCCACGTCCCGCGTCCACGCCGGCGGCGAACGAACCCGCGAAACCGAAACCGGCGAGCGATAACGTCCGCATTGATCTCGGCGAAATCAAACAAAGAATTGTTTCGGTGAATGTTCCTCCGGCTGATTACGCGAATCTTTCGTCCGGTCCGGCGGGGACATTTTTCTACACCGAACCGATCGCCGGAACGGGCACGTTACGATTACAGCGATACCAGATTAAAGCGGGCGCGGCAGTTCCGTTTATCGAAGGCATCACGAGCTATACGCTTTCGGGCGATAACAAAAAACTTTTATACGGGGCGAGAGGCGGGCGATGGGGAATCATCGGGACGGACGCGCCCGCGGCGAAAGTCGGCGACGGGGCGATCAACGTCGCCCAACTCGAAACGAAAGTTGATCCGCGAGCGGAATGGGCGAATATTTTTCGTGAAACCTGGCGGATTCAGCGCGAGTTCTTTTACGACCCGAAAATGCAGGGCGCGGATTGGAACCGGATTTATCAAAAATATCTTCCGCTTCTCCAGCATGTCGGTCATCGGGCTGATTTGGGTTATCTGATTGCGCAGGTGGGCGGCGAATTGGGCGTCGGACACTCGTATCTGACGGGGCAGGGCGACGTTCCGGGCGAAGACCCGGTCGCGGTCGGTCTGTTAGGGGCGGACATAGCGATTGAGAACAATCTTTACCGCATCAAACGCATTTACAACGGCGAGAATTGGAATCCCGAACTAAGAGCGCCGCTCAACGCGCCGGGCATTGATGTTGCGGAAGGCGATTTTATTCTTGAAGTCAACGGCAAACCGCTCGATTCGTCAATCAACTTTTACAGCCTTTTTGAAAACACCGCCAGCCGTCAGACAATTTTAAGGGTGAATAAAAAGCCCGTCCGTGAAGGCTCGCGGCTCGTCACGGTCGTTCCGGTAGCGAGTGAAAGCGGACTTCGCACCAGAGCGTGGGTCGAAGACAATCGCCGTCTGGTGGACAAACTCTCCGGCGGGCGGCTCGCCTACGTCTGGCTTCCGAACACCGGCGTTCCGGGCTATTCTTCTTTCATCCGCTACTATTACACCCAACAGGACAAAGAAGGAACAATCATTGACCTTCGCTACAATCAGGGCGGACTGGTCGCCGATTATGTGATCAACGAGCTTGACCGCAAACCGATGGGATTTTTTACGCACCGCGACGGCGAGCCGTTTTTCTCGCCGATTGCCGGCATCTACGGACCAAAGGTAATGATTGCCAATGAATCCTCCGGTTCGGGCGGAGATGCCCTGCCCTATTATTTCAAACTCCGAAATCTCGGTCCGCTCGTCGGAACCAGAACCTGGGGCGGTTTGGTCGGGACGCTCGGCATTCCGCAGACGATTGACGGCGGCGGAATAACCGCTCCGTCGCTGGCGTTTTACAACTTAGAAGGACAATGGGACGTTGAAAACATCGGCGTCGCGCCCGACATAAAAGTAGAAAACACGCCGTCCGAAGTAATCAAAGGACGCGATCCGCAGCTCGAACGAGCCGTCGCCGAAGGTTTGAAACTGCTCGAAAAGAACCCGGTTAAACGCCTGCCGCGTCCGGCTTCGATAAACCGCGTGACAAAACCAAGGGAGAATAAACGATAATGATTTCTAAGAATTACCAATCGAAATTGCGGCAAAGCTTCTTAACGGCGCTCGTCTTCAGCTTACTTTTGGCGGCGGTTGCGTCGGTCTATCCGCAAAAATTCGTGCCGAATATTTTCAAGGCAAAAGACTCGGATTTTCAAAAGGCGACCCAGCGGATATTTCGTTCGGGCGCAAACGCCACGCATATAGCGTTACCCGTTATAGAATCAACGAAATAGCGGCTTTAAAAATATAATGATGAATAAATTCAAAAGACAAAATAGAAGGTTAGGGTTTTATTTTTCGGTTATCAACGCGGCGATAGTCTTTAGCGTTCTCTCAGTTACCTTATTTGCCCAAACCATAGATGTAAAAAATCTGGCGGATGAACTCGAACCGGAAATTCGGCGGGCGATGATCGAAGGAAATATACCTTCGGCGACGGTCGCGCTGGTTTCCGGCGACAAGGTGATTTGGACGGGCGCTTACGGCGAATCGAATCTCTGGGCAAGAACTCCCGCGACTGTAGATACGGTTTACTTGATCGGTTCCACCTTTAAAGCTATGTCCACGGTTGCCCTGCTTCAGCAAATGGAACAAGGCAAATTCAAATTGGATGATCCGGTTAACAAATATCTCGATTTTAAGATTCAGGGTGAAGACCCAAAAAATCCAATAACATTTCGCCATCTTTTCACGCATACTTCAGGTTTGGACGGTGAATTCGGAGCCGTTCCCGTTTGGAACAACAATGCGACGACGACGCTGGATGAATACGTTCGGACAAAACTCAAAGTAACCCATCCGCCGATGACGAAAGTGCATTATTCCAATCCCGCTTTTACACTAATCGGTTATCTGGTCGAGAAATTTTCCGGCGTTCCATACCGGCAGTATATTAAGGAAAACATATTCAAACCGCTTGAGATGACAAGCACGGAATTTGACCCGACGCCCGATATGGCTGAGCGTTTGTCCGTGCCATATGTTGTCAATAAAGAAACGGGAAAGCAGGAACCAGCCGTCAGAATCAGAGCCGCAGTTTATCCGGCAGGTATTACATACGGCACGATATTAGATCAATCCAATTGGTTGATTGCTAATCTCAACAACGGAGTTTTCAAAGGCAAGCGCATCATCAGCGAAGCAACGATGGAGCAGATGTTCACGCGCCAATACGACCAGTTTAAGGGCAGAATCGAAGGAATCTGGGGAAACGAAACCGCCGGTTTCGGTTTGACCTGGTGGTCGCAAGTTCGAGACGGCGACCGTTATTTCGCACACAGCGGAAGCCTCTCCGGTTACACCGCATTCTTACTCGGAAATCGTGATCGAAAATTCGGTTTTGCGATTCTGACAAACGGTCATCGAGCGCATCAGCACCTTTTTAAGTTGGGCGACCGGGCGATTGACCTGATGAAAAAATATTCTGCTGCTGAGAAAACCGCCGTTGTTTCGCCATCTATTAAAGGAGCAAATAAATGATGAATAATCTTCGACGCATTTTTTCCTCGACGCTTATCTTTCTGCTTTTAACCAGCGTTTTAATAACGCCGGCTGCCGCCCAAACCGGCGATGTCGTTTACGACATCGTGATCCGCAACGGTCGTGTGCTTGACGGCGCAGGCAACCCGTGGATTGCGGCGGATGTCGCCATCAAAGACGGTCGCTTTGTCCGCATCGGCAAAATCGTGAGCAAAGGAAAACGCGAGATTGACGCAAGCGGCAAATACGTCTCGCCCGGATGGATTGATATGCTCGATCAATCGGGCTCTGCTTTGCCGAGAAACGGTCTGGCTGAAAATAAACTGCTGATGGGCGTAACGACATCAATCGCCGGCGAAGGCGGAACGCCCGTTCCGGCGGAAAAGCTCGCCGATTATTTCGCCGAACTTGAAAAAAGCGGCATCAGCATGAACTTCGGCACATACTTTAACGAAGCGCAGGCGCGAGCCGCCATTCTCGGCAGCGAAGCGAGAGAGCCGACCGCCGAAGAACTCGCACAAATGAAAGCCATTATGGAAACGGCGATGAAAAACGGGGCGTTGGGAATGACGACGGCTCTGATTTATCCGCCGGCGAGTTACGCCAAAACTCCCGAACTCGTTGAGATGGCGAAGGTCGCAGGACGTTACGGCGGAATATACGCCAGCCATATGCGCGGGGAAGGTAAGGAATTGATTGAATCCATTGAGGAAGCAATTGCTATCGGCGAAAAAGGCGGGTTGCCCGTTGAAATCTTTCATCTGAAAGCCGCTTATCAGCCCGGTTGGGGAACTTTGATGCGCGCGGCGGGAGAGAAAATCGAAGCGGCGCGTGCGCGGGGCTTAGACGTTACGGCGAATATGTATCTTTACACGGCGGGCGGAACGGGACTCGATTCGGTCATTCCGTCCTGGGCTTTCGAGGGCGGACGCGAGAAACTTCTTGAGCGGCTGAAAGACCCGGCGATTCGTGAAAGATTGAAAAAAGAAATCAAAACCGGCTCGCCCGGTTGGTGGAACATCGTCGAAGCCGCCGGCGGATGGGACAACATCGTGCTGGCAAGCGCCGCCAATAAAGAAAACGCCAGATTTCAAGGCAAAAACCTGACGCAGATTGCCAAAGAATTGAACAAAGAACCGGCGGACGCGGCGTTCGATTTGGTTCTGCAGGGCACGGACGGCAGGGTTTCGGCGCTTTATTATATGATGAGCGAAGAAGACATAAAAACCGCGCTTAAATTCCCCTGGACGAGCCTCGGCAGCGACGGCGGAACATCGCTCCAACCTCCTCCGACCGATGGAACGGGTGTGGGACATCCGCGTTCTTACGGAAATTTCCCGCGCCTAATCGCTAAGTATGTCCGCGAAGAAAAAGTGCTGACGCTGCCGGAAGCGATTCGCAAATTGACTTCGTGGGCGGCGACGCGGATGCGGCTCGATTCACGCGGGCTGATCAAAGAAGGCTTGTGGGCTGATGTCGTGATTTTTGATTACGACAAAATTCAAGACCGCGCCACTTATGAAAAACCGCTTCTCTATCCGGCGGGAATTGATTATGTTCTCGTCAACGGGCAAATTGTCGTCGAAAACGGAAAGCACACGGGAGCGAAACCGGGAAAAGTAATCTACGGTCCCGGTCGCCGAATGCTGTAGGGCGGAATTTAAATTTTTGAAAAAATGAATGCGAAAACGCTTGCAGCTGAAATGACAAATATCATTATCCGCGACATTGAAGGGCAAAGGGAGTTGCGAGCGGTCGAAGAACTTCAAAAGAAGGTTTGGGGAATTCCCGATCTCGATGTCGTGCCTTTAACGCAGCTTGTCGCGGCGCAGGCGGCGGGCGGCGTTTTGCTCGGCGCGTTTGATGGCGATAATCTGGTTGGTTTTGTTTACGGTTTTGTCGGCTATGAACACGGACGGATGACGCATCACTCGCATATGCTTGCCGTCAGACTTGATTATCGCAATTTTAATCTCGGTCAAAAGCTCAAAATGGCGCAGCGCGCACGGGCGCTTTCGCAGGGCATTAATTTAATGACGTGGACATTCGATCCTTTGCAGAGTTTGAACGCTTATTTTAATTTCAGCAAATTAGGCGTGTTTTCCGACCGCTATTTGATAAATTTTTACGGCGAAGACGCGGCGAGCTTTCTGCACCAAACCGGCACGGATCGTTTATGGGTAACGTGGGATTTAGCAAGCAGTCATTTCCAGAAAAAGGTTGACGAAAAAAAGTTAAAAGAGAATTTCGGACAAATCACTCCGCTGGTCAAAGTCGGAGTTGACGAGTTTCCGCTTTCCGGCGATTTGGACGAAGAATTAAAAGGCGAACACGCTTTGATAGAAATTCCGGGGAACATTAATGATTTGGTAAAACGAAACGACGGTTCAGCCCAAAAATGGCGGGAATCAACGCGCCGGGCTTTCACCGAAGCAATTAAAAGGGGGTTTTTGGTCGAGAATTTCCATCGGACAAATCGCGGCGATCAAAAATTCGGGGTTTATTCGCTCAGCCGCAGAAAAATCGAAGATCGGGAATAAAAAAAATGAAGCAAAATAAAAACAAAATAACCAGGCGCGAAATGCTCAGGCAGGCGGCATTCGCCGGTGCCGGCGTAATCGCCGCGCCGATGATAAATCTCGGTCGCTTTCAGATTTTTGCAAATTCAACCAGAGAATATTCGGCGCGGGCGATTAATTTGATCGGGCAGTCCACCGTTATTGATATGCTCAGCGTGCTGACGCTCGATTTCAATAAACAAGCTAAGTGGATGCCCGACCCGGAAAGTTTTACGGCAGCCGATTTCGAGCCGTTCAAAAATTCCGGCATCAATGTCATTCACCCGGCGGTTGGATTGGGCGGCGTGAATGCTTACGAAAATGCCTTGAAATTCTTCGGCTCGTGGAACGCATTTATCGCCGACCGGGACGAGTATTTTATGCGGATTGACAGCGCGGCTGACCTCAACCGCGTGAAAAAATCGGGCAAACTCGGCGTTCTGCTCGGTCTGCAAAATTCGTCGCATTTTCGCACTCCCGAAGACGTTAATTTTTTTCGCGGACTCGGACAGCGCGTATCGCACTTGACCTATAACGCGCGCAACCTGATCGGCAACGGCGCGACCGAGCGGCGCGACGAAGGCATTTCGGATTTCGGCGTCGCCATCATCGAACGGATGAACAAAGTCGGGATGGCGGTGGACGTTTCGCACTGCGGCGACCGCACCACGCTCGACGCTTTCGAGATTTCCAAAAA
>DATHTS010000645.1:0-7713 GCA_035462935.1 Pyrinomonadaceae bacterium | reverse complement strand
TTTTCAGACCGTCGGAAGCGAATTGGTATATCAACAAAAGCTCAGGCGGATTCTCAATCCTGCAATTCGGTGCGGCAGGAGATGTTCCTGTTCCCGCTGATTTTGATGGAGATTCAAAAGCAGATTTAGCAGTATATCGTCCGTCGGCAGGAGAATGGTGGATATTAAGAAGCAGCGACAGCGGTAATCGCGCCTTTCAATTCGGCAGTTCGACAGACAAACCTGTTGCGGCAGATTACACGGGAGATGGAAAAACAGATGTGGCATTTTACCGACCATCAACTTCGGAGTGGTTTGTTTTAAGAAGCGAAGATTCCAGCTTTTATTCCGCGCCGTTTGGAGCAGCAGGAGACATAGCGATACCTGGAGATTACGACGGAGATGGAAAAGCGGACATAGCGGTTTGGCGTTCATCGGATACAAACTGGTATGTAGCTAAATCATCAGGTGGATTTTCGATAGCAGGATTTGGATCGGCAGGAGATAAACCTGTTCCCAATGCTTTTATTCCTTAATAAATTTGTGCTAACTCCTTAGAAACTTAACAAAACTTAAAGAAACTACTATAATCAAGTTGCGCGGTTGAAGCTAAGCGGAACGAAAGTAAATAAACTGTGCTGAAACAATAATTTATGGTTGCCAAACTCACCGTCATTTTTTTTATCCTTGTTTGCCTGCAAGCCGGCATTTTACTGGTGCTTCTGCCTTGGGTAAGCATCGGCGTTTTCGGCGATTGGGGCGATAATTACTTGCTGGCTTTTGTCGCGCAAAAAACAGGTTTGCCGATCTTACAGCAGGCTGTCGCTTCAAATTGGTTTCGCGGCGCGGTAACGGGTTTGGGAGTGCTGAATTTGTTTATCGCTTTCTGGGAAATGGCGCATTTTAGCCGGAGCGTGCGCCATCTGGAAGGAAAGGAAGAAAAGAAAATTATCAGTGAAAAAAGAAAAATCAACCGTCTCGAAACCGGCAAAATTCAAGAAACCGATAATTTACCTGATTACGACGGGCGAAGCGACAGCGGAGAATTTCAACCGGCAGAAAGAACAAATCCTTAAAATCATAAAAGCCTCCGTCGAAGCAAAAATTTCTCTGATACAAATTCGTGAAAAAAAATTAACCGCCCGCCTTTTGTTTGAACTCGCCCGCGCATCCGCGCTGATTACCAAAAACACGGAAACAAAATTACTAATCAACGACCGCGCCGATATTGCGCTCGCCGCCGGTGCTGACGGCGTTCATTTAACTTCAGTTTCAATTCCAACTAATATTATTCGCCGAAATTTCCCCGAAAATTTTATCATTGGCGTCTCCGCGCATTCACTTGAGAAAGCTGAAAATGCCAAAGAGCAAGGCGCTGATTTTGTAACTTTCAGCCCGATTTTTTTTACGCCGAACAAAGGCGAGCCACAAGGGTTGGAAAATCTGCGAAAAGTTTGCGAGAAATTAAAACCATTTCCGGTTGTCGCGCTCGGCGGAATTGATGAAAATAATTACAAAACCGTTCTGCAATCCGGCGCGAGCGGTTTCGCAGCGATTCGCTTTTTGAATAATACCGATAATTTAAGGAAAATAACCAAGGAGTTAAGATGACCGCAGAAGAAACAAAATTCCAGATTCCAGATTCCAGATTCCAGATTCCAAAGGTTTGTTTGACGATTGCAGGTCTTGATCCATCGGGCGGCGCGGGAATCGTCGCCGATATAAAAACCTTCACGGCTTTCGGCTGTTTCGCGGCGGCGGCGATTACGTCGCTGACTTTTCAGAACACGACCGGCGTTTTCGGCGCGATTCACCAAACAGCGGAATCGGTGCGCGGGCAGGTTGAGCCGGTTTTGCAGGATTTTACGGTTTCCGCATTAAAAACCGGAATGCTTCCGACGCGAGAAGTTATCGAGGAAGTTGCGCGTTTGGTTCAGGAAAATAATTTGAAAAACTTTGTAGTTGACCCGGTTGTGCGCTCGACTTCCGGTTTTGATTTGATTGATGATGCCGCGCTTCGCTCGTTAATCGAAAAACTTTTTCCGCTTTCCGACCTTATCACACCGAATTTGCCGGAAGCCGAAAGAATCGCACGGATGAAAATCGAGAGCGAAGCAGACATCGAAAAAGCCGCGAAAATTATGCAGAAAATGGGCGCGAGAAATGTGCTGATAAAAGGCGGACACATTTTGATTTTGGATTTGGGATTTGGGATTGCGGATTTGAAGCAGTCAGAACCGCCTGCGTCAGCGGGCGGGTTTCCCGAAAGAAAGAATAAACCACAGATAAACACAGATGAACTCAGATTAGAAAGCAAAGGACAAAGGACAAAGGACAAAGCGCGAAAAGCAAAAGATTTTTTATTTATCGGCGATGAATTGCATATTTTCGAGGCGGACTTTATCGAAACCGACGCCACCCATGGAACCGGCTGCACGCTGGCGGCGGCGATAACGGCGAATCTGGCTTTGGGGAAAGATTTGATTGAGGCGGTCGGAATCGCAAAGAAATTCGTAACTCAAGCGATTCGCACCGCGCCGAATCTGGGAAAAGGGCATTCGCCGATAAATATTTGAACGGAGCGCTAGCGGTGTAACAGAGAAGAGGAGAAAGGGAGATAAGGAGAAGAGGAGCAAGGTGAGCATTAGTTAAACTCTCCTTTTCTCCCCATCTCCTCTTCTCCCTTTCTCATTTAGCTGGTGTAAAAATGCTCGGTGATTGGTAGGTAATGCCGAAAGTAATTCCCGTTCGCGGGCTGTGTTCGGTTAGACCGAAAATCGCGGCGGTGTCGAAACGCAAGCCGGAAGCCCTGATCTGCGTCCCGAAGCGAAACTGCCCGATGCTTTCCGTTCCGAGCGGCGCTTGACCGGAGCGCGTGCTGACGCGCCCGTTGACTTCGCTGACGATATTGACGTTGTCGGTTAAACGGTAAATTCCCGCCAGACCGTAAAGCAAAACGTCATTCTGCGTGAAATCTTCAAGCGGCGCGGACATAATTCCGAGACCGAGATTGCCGAAAACATTCATCTTCGGAACGCCGTTTCTGCGGCTGCCGAACTTTTTCTGCGCCAGAACCTTGCCGAAAACGTTTATCTGATTTGTGCCGATTCCGCGCGCTTGATCGGAATTCGGCAGTTGAAAGCCGACCTTGAAACCGAGAGCGGGCAATCTTTCAGTTTCGTTGCGTAGCTTGATTTTGGTCGAAACCGTAAAATCTCCCGCGTCGTTGGTCGAATTTCCGGCAATATTCAGCGGAATCAGCGAAGGCGTATTTTGCGAATTTATCGCCAGAAAATTTTGAATCGTGCCTTCGACCTGAAACTCAACGTTTGAAGAAAACCCGACCTTGACGCGAATATCGCCGACGCGGGTTAAATCGCCCCGCAAACCCGAAAGCGGAAACTTCGCGTTTTGAAGGAAATCAACGCCCGCCGCAATTTCAAACGCGCCTTCGGGCGTCGTATCAACATCCTCTGTAAGAAGCGGACGCTGCTGCGCGAAAGTTAAAACGGCGGCGCAAAAAATTAAAGTTATCGAGGCGAGCAGGCGATTCATTATAGTAATTTTGCAATAATCTACTTGTTTTGTAAATTGGATAGCAAAACACCGGATTTTGATGAAAGCTAATCTATGACAGTCAAATTGAAGAATTGTTGTCCCTTATACGCAAATAGATTAATAATTTTCTTTACTAGATTTCTTTATATTTTTATATTTCTCTAAAGTATCAGTCATTTTATTCCATATCTCTTTCGCTGTCTTCTCGTCTACATTATAAACTTCCATAATATTTGTCATAATGGGCTCCATAAGATTTCTTACTCCTCTAGGATGGCTCGGAGCACTTGTTTCCCAGATCTGTCCAAATTGTTGTTGGAGAAGTGAGAACATTTGGGGATTGTCTGTGCGCTCTACTTGAATAGAAATTGATGAGCTAGCACCTGAAACTGCAAAATGCGGCATAAAAAAACCAATATCATTTGAAAGAAAAATGGAATTATAAATAGTATTATCTGTGAGCCTTAGTTCATAGTTATACCCTTCAATTCTCTCAAGTTCATTCATTAGTTGTTGTAGGGAACGCCGCATTTCAGCACGATAGTTAATGACATTAACACCCAATTCACGAGCTCGCGTTAATATGAATTCACCTTCTGGATTTGCACAAACTAATCGAACCAATAGGTTCGGTTCAGATATTTCTTTAATTTTTGGAACCAAGAGATTAATAAGAGATTTCGGAGATTCTACTAAAGCTGAGAAGCTACTTCGAACGGATTTCATAAGTCTATCAAGTGTATCAGGTCTTTCCCATAAAGAAATAGATAAACCAGCAAGCTTTTGGATTTCTTGATTTGTAGGGCGCTGGGTTTCGATTTGCCTGATTATATGTAAGCATGTATCCTTCAGCATTTGGCGAAATGAAGTTAAGTTGGGTCTATTATATTCTAGCCTTATAGTGCCCGAGATATCTGTTAGAAAATTTCTTGACTCCTTATCTGCAATAAAAATTACAGGTTTATTTACACCAAGAGCATAACCAACCTCATACATTACGTTGAGATTTGTGCCAGAAATATCTGCAATGCAGAAATCTGCTGATCGCACAGCATTTTCAACGTTTGCCTTAAGAGTTATAGCGATAGGACCCATATCATCTGCTCTCAGCGGGAGTACATGGTAGCCTTCTAAATTTTTCAGAGCAGGAAGTATCGCTTCTCTATAAATTTCATCATATGCCTCTGAGTAGGGCATGATAATAAAGCATCTAAGTCTTTCAGACATTTGTATTACTCCTGACTAATCCATACCAACGTAGTGCTTGAAGAAATTTGATTGTAGCTTCTTGCATGCTGATAATACTGTTACGTTGAAAGAAGATAAGTTCTTTATCTATTTCAAGCCCAGCTATTTCACTTACACCATCTTCAACAATGGCAATAAATTGTTTTCCTTGTCCATGAGCTGTAAATGTTTCTCGCATTAACCATTGAGACGTAACAATTTTCCGCCTAGTTGGATCCTCATAGCGAATAACATAAATACCAACTAGAAAATTGCATTCAGAAAGTATTCGTTCAACACGCTCAGGTATAGTTTCTCCAGTGAAATCTTCTGCTGTTGCAATTTCAATACCCACAGCTTCCATAATCCGCTCGAAATATGAATTAACCTCGCGGTCTTGAAAATCAAAGCTTTTTGAGACAAAAACTCTCATTAGATTTGCTATCCAAACAATTAACTACTATTTATATAGCTAATACATCTTCGAGCTAAGTTAGTATTATCAGTCTTTCATTATATTTTAACTAATTTAGTAGTTTCAGAAATGATTACAGATAACCAAACTTTTGATTGAACAGAAGCACTTTGCTTAATACGAAAATTTAAGTATTAGGTGAATGATTCCCCATCATATCCAGACTCAATTTAATATGAGGAATGACTACCAATATAAACCTTATATCTAATATATTATATGCAAATTTGCGGAATTTACAAGAAAATTTTTAATCAATAATAATCCGACGAAAATACGCCAGAACGAACATATAAACTCCGTAAGCTATCAATCCGAGCACGACCAAGCCTAGAATAAACGGTCCGAACGGCTGTTATTCCAGAGAATGAAGCGCGCCACTCCTATTCGGCACTCTAATTGCCTGTAATAAACGATAGTTTGAACAATCTTCCCGCAGATTTGTTTAGACGAACTGACTTAAAAAATTTCATAGCCGAAAATATTTTCGCTTTGGACATTAAGCTGAAAACTTGGCACAATAGGCACGTAAAAATTCTTCTTTCAAAAATCCGAAATAATGGAGAAAATTTATGACTTTAGGACAGACGCTTGCCGCCGAGCTTAAGCACGAAGCGGTTTCAACCAGAAAAATGCTTGAAAGAGTGCCGGAAGATAAATTCGACTGGCAGCCGCACGAAAAATCTATGAAGCTCGGGCGGCTGGCTTCGCACGTTGCGGAAATCTCGCACTGGGTAAATGCGGCTTTGACGCAGGACGAGTTGGATTTTGCGACGAGCGATTACAAGCCTGAGACGGCGAATTCGGCGCGGGATTTGGTCGAGATTTTTGATAAAACCGTCGGAGAAGCCGCGGGGCTTTTGGAAAATGTTTCCGACGAGGACATTATGAGAAAATGGCGGCTGAGAAACGGCGAGAAAATATTTTTCGAGCTGCCGAAAATCGCCGTCATTCGTTCGATGGTCTTAAATCACCTGATTCATCACCGCGGACAGCTTTCGGTTTATCTGCGCCTGAACGATGTGCCGCTTCCGAGCGTTTACGGTCCGACGGCGGATGAGCCGATGATGTGATTTTTACTTAAAAGGTCTTTGGTTTTTGGCTTTCGGTCTTTGATTGCATCTTTTAGCTTTTTAATAATCAAAATCGTAAATCCAAAATCTAAAATCCAAAATAAAAAAATGGAACTTCTCAACTTTCAAAAAGAAATCTCCGAGCCGGGCAATCTGCGGCTTGTCGCGGACAACAAAGAGCCTCAGCTTTTCCCGCGTATCGAAAAGCAGTTCGTCAGCTTTATCTTTTTTCGCGTAAATCCCGATTGGCGCAAGCTCGACGCTGAAACAAAAGAGGCTTTCAAAACCGAATTTCAGAGCGTTTACAGCCAATTTACCGAAGAGCTTTTATTGTTCAGCTATTCGCTGGTTGGCTTCGATTCAAAGGCGGATTTGATGTTCTGGCGCATCGGCACGTCGCTGGATTTGATTCAGGATATGACGGCGAAGCTTTACCGCACGAACTTCGGCAGCTTTCTGGAAACAACCGACACGCATCTTTCGATGACCAAAAAAATGATGTTTGTGCCGCCCGATGTGCAGGAAGGCGTGGAGAATCGCTATTACGTCAAAGCGGGCGAGAAAAAATATCATTTCGTCTATCCGTGCGCCAAAAATCATCAATGGCAGGAGAAAACGAGTGAGGAACGCGACTCGCTGGTCGAGGAAAATTTTATGGTCGGGAAGAAATTCAAAAACATAAAGATTCACCTGACGCACGCCTTCGGTTTCAGCGAACAGGAATACATTATCTCGTTTGAAACCGACGAACCAAAGGATTTTATAGCTCTCGCGGAAGAACTCCGGGAAACGCCCGCCAGCAACTTCACACTGCGCGGAATGCCGGTTTATACCTGCCGGCTGAGGAGTCTGGCGGAATGCCTCGACGCGATTGGGTGATTACAAATTCCAGATTTCAGATTCCAGATTTCAAATTCCAAATTGAAAGAAAAATCTGGAATCTGGAATCTGAAATCTGAAATTTAAATTTGTAATGTTTGTTGCCAGAAAATTTTTGATCAGCGGATTTGTTCAAGGCGTGGGTTTCCGGTTTTTTACACAGCGCTCCGCGGCTCGTTATCAGGTTAGAGGTTACGTCAAAAATTTGGAAGACGGGCGCGTCGAAGCCCTTGCCGAGGGCGATGAAAAAGCAGTGGAAGCTTTCAAGCATGATTTAACGACCGGTCCGAATTACGCGCAGGTCGAGGACATCGAGGAAACGGTTTTAGAACCGAGCGGTTTATATTCGGCATTTTTAATCGAAAGATAGAAGAACAGTAGGCAGAAAGCAGCAGCAATTGGCAGTAAATCCTAACTGTATTGACAAAACAGGTTAGAAAGAATAATTCGGAAGGAATCGAATGCAAAACTCTAAACTATAAACTGTAAACTATAAACTAATTTGCAAAGATTATCCGTTAA
>DATHTS010000644.1:0-2132 GCA_035462935.1 Pyrinomonadaceae bacterium | reverse complement strand
GACAATCCGACCGGAACGGCGGTCGAGTTCGGGAATATAAATCCTACTTATCCGAACAGTTTTATGCCCTTTAGCCCGCAGCGTTTATTTATCGCCCGGAACACGACTTTGATGGAAGTCAACTTTTTTATTCCGGGAACGAAAATCCCGGCAACAGTGGCGGGCTTCGGGGTTATTTTCACCGATGTTGATTTGGAGGAACACAGCAGAATAACGCTTTACGCGCCCGACGGATCGCTTATGACTACTCAAACCGCGCTTCCTTTGAACAACGGTTTGTCATTTGTCGGCGTTTCGTTCAACGCCGGCGAGCGAATAGCCCGCGTTGTTATTCAATCGGGGACGCATCCTTTGTCAGCTGCCAACACGGATGGACAAAACGGCGTTGACGTGGTGGCGATGGACGATTTTTTATACGGCGAGCCGCGAGCGATGCAGTATCACCCGTCGGATTTTGACGGCGACGGCGCGACCGACCGCTCGATATTCCGTCCGAGCACCGGCGAATGGTATATCTTTCACAGCGGGAGCGGCGCTCTGACCGGCGGTCCTTTCGGAACAAACGGCGACATTCCGCTCGAAGGCGATTTCGATGGCGATCAGCGAAGCGACATTGCCGTCTGGCGACCAAGCACCGGACAATGGATTATTCTCGGAAGCTCGAATAATCAGGTAATGTTTATAAATTTCGGTTCGAATGGAGACAGACCCGTGCCCGGCGATTACGATAAAGACGGCAAAACCGATCCGGCAGTCTGGCGGGCGTCGAATTCGGGTTGGTATTTTTTGAGGAGTTCTTCAAATTACACAACGTTTGACGTTATCGGTTTCGGCATTCCGGGCGATATTCCCGTCCCGGCTTCGCCTTTGCCGTAGAAAGAGGAGATAAAAATAAAAAGGACAGGTTTCTCGCCTGTCCTTTTTACTTTATAGCAGTTAAGAGAATAATGTAGGAATTGAACATCAAGGCAGAACCGCCTGCGTAAGCGGGCGGGTTCTTTCGCCGAGAATTACCCGCCCGCTTACGCAGGCGGTTCTGACCCGTTGCTTAAAAGAATCGGATGGTGTAACCGAACCGGATTCCGCGTCCCGGTTCGGGCAGGAATTCTTTAATAAACGACAAATGATTGCGGTAAAGCTTGTCGGTCAAATTATGCGCGTTAAACGTGAAAATGTGCGCGTAATGCGAGCGCCCGATAGTGTATGAGCCGGAAACGTTGAAAAGCGTGTAGCCAGCCGTTCGGGTTTCAAGCGGGAAAATCCTTTCCTGATCGCCGACGAAAACAACTTCGGGGCGGACGCTCAAGCCTTCGTATCGCAAATCCAAACCGAGGCGCGCGCGGGCAGGCGGAATGCGGGGAAGATTTATATCTTCATCAACCAGCTTCGCCCGCACCATATCCAGACTGACAAATGCGCCCAAATATTGGTTGAAATTAGCTTCGGCGTTTAATTCCGCGCCGAAATAGCTTGCGTCACCCTGTTCAAAACGCGCGACGGGCAAACCATCCTCGGCATCAATAATTCCGTCGCCGTCTTCATCCTGCGGCGCGAGAAAGACGAAATTGTTGATGCGGTAATAATAAACGTCGCCCGTCAGACGGAATCTGTCGGACAAATGACGAAGCGAGAAATCAATTCCGTTGGCACGTTCGTTCTTCAAATCCGGATTCCCGACTTCAAAAGTCAGGTTTCCAATATGGGGACCGTTATTGTAAAGCTCTTCGAGAGCCGGCGCGCGATAGGAATTTGTGTAATTGACGACAAACGCGCCGCCTTTCCAAAGCGGAACATTCATACCGAGCGCGCTGGAAAAGCCTGTGAAATCGCGGGCGAGCAGTTCGGGATTTTCGGGGCGGTAACGATTGTTTTCAACGCGCCCGCCGAACTGGAATTTTACGCGCTCGAAATCGAGTTCTTCCAGCGCGAAAACGGAAAACGAATTTTGCTTGACTTTTCCTTCGATAAGCTGTTCTTCGCCGTTGACTTCGTAATCGCGGTTAAATCCTTCAAAACCGAAACGTCCGGTCAAGCGTTTATATGCGGTTTGTTCAAACAGCGAGCGATACGAGAAAACTTTGTTGTCGAAAACCGTGCCGACTTCTTCAACGCCTTCGTCGAGCAGGACTTCG
>DATHTS010000643.1:0-3382 GCA_035462935.1 Pyrinomonadaceae bacterium | reverse complement strand
CGGGAAACTTTTGTTATTTCGACTTTTCCCGATTCGCCCGCTTTCCGCGCGTCTCTTCGTTTCGGCGACAAAATTATTTCCGTTGACGGGGAAAATGTTTCGGGCAGAAGCTCGACTTACGTTCGGGACAAAGTTCGCGGCAAACGCGGCTCGATTGCCCGTTTAACCATCGAACGCGCCGACACGGGGAAAATTGAAACCGTTGAGCTTAAACGAAACCGCGTGCCGCAGCCTTCGATTCCCGACGCTTATCTGCTTCGCCAAAATATCGGTTATGTTGACCTGACTACCGGCTTTAACTACACAACGATTGACGAATTAAACGTTGCCCTTCAGGATTTGCGCGAGCAGGGGATGAACTCGCTTATTTTGGATTTGCGCGACAATCCGGGCGGAATTCTGGAACAAGCCGTGCGCGTTGCGGAAAAATTCCTGCCCGCCGGTCAAACGATTGTTTCCCAGCGCGGGCGTTTTCCGATTGATAACCGGACTTGGAAATCAGGCAGCAAATCTGCGGAAAATATTCCTTTGATTATTTTGGTTAATAAATCTAGCGCGTCGGCATCGGAAATTGTTGCGGGCGCATTGCAGGATTACGACCGCGCTTTGATTATCGGTGAAAAAACATTCGGTAAAGGCTTGGTGCAAAGCATAATTAATCTGCCGTATGGTTCGGGTTTGACTTTGACGACGGCGAAATATTACACGCCTTCCGGTCGTTCGATTCAGCGCGATTATTCAAACGGGAATCTTTACGATTATTTCAACCACAAAATCAATTTAAATGAAAAAGAACGAAAGAATTATGCCGCCAAAACGATCTCCGGCAGAACGATTTTCGGCGGCGATGGCATTGAACCTGATGAAACGGTAAAATCGAGCGAATTAAACCACACGCAGGTTTCCCTACTCGACCCGCTTTTCTTTTTCGCCCGCGAGATAGCCGCCGGCAAAATTGCTAGATTTGAAAATTTTCGAATAAATCAGCCGATTAAATACGGTCAGCGCGTCCGTTTCGGCGATTTTAAAATCACGGACGAATTGTTTGATACTTTTAAGATTTATGTTGTAAAAAACTGGAAAATTCCGGCGGAAAAATTGGAATCGGAAAAGGCTTTTATAAAAACGCGACTGCGCTACAATCTGGCGACCGCCGCTTTTGGAAATGTCGCGGCTAATCAGGTTTTAACCGAAGATGATAGGCAAATTGCCAGAGCATTGGAATTTCTGCCGCGCGCGCAGCAACTGGCGCACACTTCGATAAAACTTCTGAAAAACAAATAAAAAAGCGGCTTGTCGAGTCGCATTCTCAACAAGCCAAAAGAAACAGGAGGAATCAGAAAGACTTTAAGTCGCGCGCAATGCTAATGAAACAACGGGCTCGACTTGCAGCCTGTTTTAATTGATGCCTGGCATATTGTTTGCGTTGCAAAAAAATTTAACATAAATTTTTCACCTCTGATAAGCCAGCACAACTCCGTTCGCGCCGACCGTCCAGCCGTATTTTTTCGTCATAAAAAGCCCGTAAAGATTTTCTTTTGTCCGGCTTTCCTGCTTCAGCCAGGTTCTTCCTTTATCCGACGAGCGCAGGATAGTTCCGTCATACCCCACAATCCAGCCGTTTTTATCGTCGGCGAAATCTACGCGCATAAACGTCGCCGGAAAATTCGTTTTTACCGATTCCCAATTCTGCCCGCCGTTTTCCGTCCGTAAAATCGTTCCTCTGCCGCCGACCGCGTAGCCTTCGTTTCTATCGCGGAAATCAACATTATATAAAGGGCGTTTGGTTCCCGAATTTTGTCTCTGCCAAATCTCGCCGCCGTCCTGCGTAACCAAAATCAAACCCTGATCGCCGACAATCCAGCCGCGCTCGTCGTTTATAAAATCGAGATGAAAAAGCTCGCTTTTGAACGGCACGATCACTCTTTGCCAGCTTTCGCCGCCGTCGGCAGTTTTCAGAACGAGGCTATCAACAACCTCTTCTTTACTGTTCAAAACCGAGCCGATTATCCAGCCGCGTCTTTTGCTTGTAAAACGAATGCTCAAAAATTCAGGTGTTTGACCTCTGAAATCCGCCGGGTTAAAAATCTGCGTTTCCTGCCAGTTTCGCCCGCTGTCTCTGGTGATATACATCTTTCTTCCGGCGACGAGATAACCGTTTTCGTCGTTGCGGAAATAAATCTCGTTAATGTCTTCCTTCAAATTCAGCGGCTGCCGCGTCCAGTTTCTGCCGCCGTCATAAGTTACCGCCAGAAAGCCGTTATCGCCCGCAATCCAGCCTTTATCGGAGGAAACGAAAAATACGGCAACCAGATCGCCCGTTCCCCTCGCCCGATTTATGTTCCAACTTGTCTGCGCGTCGGTAATTTGGATAAAAAATAAAATTGCGAAACTTAAAAATAACAGTTTTTTCCAAACCTGCATTAAAACTCCTCCTTGCTGATTTATTGTAAAAAAGGCGGCTTTTAGCTAATAAAATAACCTTTATTGCGCCAAAAGTCACCTTTTCCTATTTTTTCGAAATACAAACCAAATTTACAAAATTCATTCCGCAACGCGGTAAACTTTCCCTTTCCACACCACTACGACCTGCTCGCCGAGCGCAAAATACTGCGCCAGCAAAGGTTCTTTGTTGATTAAATCAAAAAATTCGCTGCTGGCAAATTTTAATTTAATTTCGGGAAGTTTCGCTTCTTCCTTGAAGTCGGCATCAACCCAGTTGCCGTTTTGATTAAGGAAGTTTTTGTTTGCGACAAATTGATTTGCAGTCGAATTTTGTATCAAAATCTGCTCATCATCTCTGGGAGAATCGGCTTCAATCGTTACATTCGCCTGCTGTGCATTTTGTTTTTTACTTTGGACAACCGCCGCTCTCCCGCTCTGGTCGCTTAAGACACTGGGAGTTGAATACCTGAAAGATTCCATTCGGTTACGAGTCACCACAGTCCCATCAGTTGCCAGATATGAAGTGTATGGCGTAACAATGCCGAAGCGCGTTCCTAACTCAATAACTTCATCGCGCAATTCCTTACTCTCGCCGTTTGTGCGGATTTGCTCCATCAGCCAACCGACGCGGCGTGTCGCCCAAAGACGCGGAAGGAAATTATTTTTATCGGCTCGCATCGGAAAATCAAGGTTCCGATAAGTAAAAGTCCGATTTTCCCTACCCGATTTCCCGCTCAAACTAAGCGTTACCGCTTCGACATCGGCGGCATTTCTGTAACGCCCGATGATTGCCAATTGCGTTCCCTTAAAAATATCGGTCAATTTTCGGGGATACATCAAATCGGTTTGTACGCCGCCGAAATCAATTTCAAGATCACTCAAAACCGGCGAATTAACTTTCGTAAAAAAGTTGGAAACTTTTATCTCCAAATCTTCC
>DATHTS010000642.1:0-2506 GCA_035462935.1 Pyrinomonadaceae bacterium | reverse complement strand
ATTTTGGAATACAAGATGAATCGGTAGAGAAAATTAAACTGGAAATCTTAAAGCTCGGAGTCGGACCTGATGCGCGTATCAAAGTCAAATTAAGCGATAACAGAATAGTGAAAGGTTTTGTGAGCGAGAGAAACAATGATGATTTCATAGTTACCGATGAGAAAAGCAAGTTTACCACCCGAATAAAATTCTCGGATGTGAAGAAAATTAACTTTTCAGACAATAAAGGGCTTAAAGCGATAGCCGCTGTCGGTATCGTATTGACAATCGTAATAGTTAATATAATCGCAACTCTAAAAGAGGAAGAACAGTAACTCTTCTTTTAAATTTGGATAAAAAGAAGAATTTTATGAGACACATTTTTTTACTGCTGACAATTTCTATTTTTTCGGTTTCTTTATTTGCTCAGACCGAAACTTTAACCAACAAAGACGTAGTTTTGATGACGCAAGCCGGTTTGAGCAGCGAGCTTATCATCCGCAAAGTCAAAGATTCCGCCGGCAATTACGATGTTTCGACGCAAGCCTTGATTGATTTGAAAAAGGCTGGCGTGGCTGACCAGGTGATTGCGCTGATGATGGAAAAGGCGGAAGAGAAGAGAAATGCGCCGCCGCAAAAGCAAGAGATTTTTTCCGACAGCCAGACGACCGTCAGTATAAATCTTCCGGGCGCGGTTGATAAAATCTCGACGGAAAGAATTGTTTTATCACCGAAGGAATCATTGAAAAACGCGAAAACCGTCGCCATCGAAAAATCAACGCTCAATCCTTCGCGGCAGGCTCTGGAAAAAGCGCTTTTCAAACGCGCGGATTGGCGAAAATATAATCTGAACATCGTGCGCTTGAAAGACGACGCCGATCTTTTTATCGAAATCGGGCGAATTCCCTTTACGTGGCTGTCGCACCGCTATGTTTTTCGGATTTACGACCGTAAGAGCGGAACGGTTATCACGGCGGGCGAAACGACTTCGTGGGGAAGTTTGGCGGAAAATCTGGCTCGGGAAATTACGCAGAAGCTAAATCAGGTTTCGGGAAATTAGAAATTTTTGTCAAAATCGGCTGCTGTAAGCGGTTTGGCTGATTCAATAAAAAATTATGAAAAAGTTTATTTTCGTCATTTTGCTGCTTGCTCAGGTTTCTTCCATTTTTGCTCAGACTTCGGGGAATCTTTACGAAGTCGAAATTTTGTTAAGCAAAGGCACGGGGAAAAGAGATACTCGTGAAGTTAATGCGGTTGTCGTTTTTGAAAAAGAAAAGGTAAAAATAAAATCTCGTCGAGGTTCGGAGGTTTTTAAAGAGTTCAATTATTCCGAAATTACAGAGGTTCAACATACTTTTGCCCGTTCACCGAAATTTAAAGTTTCCGGCAAAGATGTGGCTTTGACTCTTTTAACAGGTTTTCCCGTTTTTCTCTTCAGCCAGAAAAAAGAGCGAAACTGGGTAACTATTCTTGGCAATGAGAATTTTGCGGTTCTGAAAGCCGAAAACGACAACTTTCGACAACTGATTGCGGAATTTGCCGTGAGAAAAATTAAAATCGTTTCTCAGGACGAGGATAACGAAAGAGAATTGAATTAGCCTTTCCACTTCGAGTTGGTTTCTTCAAACAGGGATCGCTTTTATGCGTGATACCTATTGTTTTCAAAAACTAATAACTTTTTCAATTCCCTTAATCACACTTTCAACCGAGACGCGCTTGATACATTCCGGCTCTCCGAATTCCTTGCAAAAATATCCGGCGCACGGCTGGCACGGCATTTCTTCATAGACGATTTCATTCGGCGCGTCCGTCCAGGGTCGCCAGTGATGAATATTTGACGAGCCGAAAATAACGACGGTCGGCGTTTTAACGGCGGCGGCGATATGCGCGATACCGGAATCGTTGCCGACGAAAATTTTCGCTTTTGAAGCCAGCGCGGTAATTTCGGGCAGAGTTAAATCGTCGAAAGTTTGAATCGGAACACGCGAAATTTCGCGGAGTTTTTCCAAAACTCCGCGCTCGTTTTTCGCCGCCACCGCCACAGTTTTCAAACCTTTCGCTTCCAAAAATTCAGCAACCCGCGCAAAATTCTCCGCCGCCCACTGCTTCGTCTCAAAAGCCGTCGCGGGATGAAGCAGGACGATTTGGGATTTGGGATTTGGGATTTGGGATGCGAGTTTTAACTCGATTGAATTTTTTGCAGATTCAGTTACGGCTAAACGACCTTTCGGTTTATCCTCGACCGGCACGCCGACAAAGCCCAGAAGCGCGAGCTGCTGTTCGGCGGAATGCGTTTTTTCCCGCTGCCAGAAATCGGAAGATGAAGAAAGCTGGTGATTGTAGAGAAAACTGTAGCGATAATTTTTATACCCGACGCGATGCCGCGCGCCGCTCGCGGCAGAAAAAAACGTCGCCGTCGTTCCACCGTGAAGATTGAAAACGACATCGTATTTTTCGCGGCGGATTTGCCGGGTTGCTTGCAGGCGCGATTTTTTATTTTTCCCGACCGTCAGAACATGATCAACCG
>DATHTS010000641.1:0-5207 GCA_035462935.1 Pyrinomonadaceae bacterium | reverse complement strand
CGCTTTAAGAACATTAACGACAGTCTTGGTCACCCAATCGGCGATAAAGTTTTGACGATGGTGGCGAAACGTCTGAGCAGAATTTTGCGCGACGAAGATACGATTGCGCGCATCGGCGGCGATGAATTCGCCATTATCCTCAATAATATGCCTTCTATTGGAGAAGCCGAAAAATTCGCCGCCCGCATTCACCGTAAAATCAGCCAGCCTTTCAAGATTGACGGGCATAAGATTTACACTAACTCGCACATCGGAATTTCGCCTTTTGACAGTGAGCATTCAAAACCGGAAGACGTTTTGCGCGACGCCGACATCGCAATGCACTGCGCGAAAGAGAAAAAAGGCGCGATTGCGGTTTTCGATAAAAAACTGCGCGAGCATTTTTTGGAAAGAATAAATCTGGAAGCCGATTTGCGCTTTGCCATCAAACGCAAAGAGCTTTTGCTTTATTATCAGCCGGTCGTTTCGCTGAAAACCGGCGAGATTGTCGGTTTTGAAACGCTTCTGCGCTGGCAGCATCCGAAACACGGCTTTATATCGCCCGTCCAATTTATACCGATTGCCGAGGATTCCGGTTTGATTATCCCGATGACCGAGTGGATTTTGCGCGAATCCTGCCTTCAAATGGCTAAATGGCGAGAAATATCCTCTGACTGTAAAAATCTGAAAATCGGCGTAAATATTTCGGGCAAGCATCTGGCGGTCGAGGATTTGCCGGAGCAGGTACAAAAATCTCTCAGTTTATCCGGTTTACCGGCTAGTTCCTTAACCCTTGAGCTAACGGAAAGCTCCGCGATGGAAAATGCCGATCAAACTATTAAGATATTCAAAAGATTAAGAAAAATCGGCGTGTATATTTCGATTGACGATTTCGGCACGGGATATTCTTCTTTAAGTTATCTGCACCGCCTGCCGTTCGATTCGCTGAAAATTGACCGCTCGTTTGTTTCTGGCAGCACCGAAAACGTTCAAATACTGCAAACCATTCTCGCGCTGGCGAAATCTCTCAAACTCCGCACCGTCGCCGAAGGAATAGAAACCGAAGAACAGCTCAAATTTCTACAAGATTTAGGCTGCGATCTCGGGCAAGGCTTTCTTTTCTCGCGCCCGGTGCCGAAAACCGAGGCGGAAAGTCTGCTTTATCAAAAAAATCAATGGTTTGCGCCGCCCGATGAAATTTCCGATGATGCGGAATTAACCCACGATATTTCGGGAGTAGACTCACACGCTTTTTAACTGAAATTAACAATCTTTCAAACTTTAAACATTCTCCAAACCCTTTGGCTCAACTAAAATCGTCTTAAAGCTCGCCAAACTCACCAAACCCGGATTTGCGCCTTTCGGTTTATTGATAAATTTTTTCTGCGTGTAATGCACGGCTACTTTCGGCTGCGTTCTGGCTTGACTGAAAAAAGCGGCAAGCTGCGCGGCTTCCAGAAGAGTTTTTTGCGGGATTTCCTGCCGGTTCGGGTTTCTGACGACGACGTGCGAGCCGGGATAATCCGCCGCGTGAAGCCATAAATCCAGCGATTTTGCCACGCGAAACGTCAGAAAATCATTATCCTTCGAGCCTTTCCCGACCAAAATTTCAAAACCATCCGTCGAAACGTAGCGTCTCGCGCCGGAAAACGATTCTTCGCGTTTTTGTTTCGCTTTGCCTGTTTTCTCTTCGCCTTTTTCGCCTAAAAATTCAGTCAGGAAATCTTCATCCTTTTCGGCAATTGCCTCATCGAGTTCGGTTTTCTTTTCTTCCAAATCCGCAAGCTCTTTCTCAACAACTTCCAAACGTTTGGAAATTTCTTCCAGCGCGTTTCGAGCCTTTGTGTAACGCTTAAAATATTTCTCAGCAGTTTCCGTCAAAGAAAGATTTTCTCCGGCTTCGATCTCAATCGTCGGCAGATTCTCATCATAAAAATCCGTAACCAGAACCTTGTCGCCCTGTCTTTCGGCGGTGGCTAAATTCGCCAAAATCAAATCGCCGAAACGCTTCCAATTCGCGGCATCGCCGTGCGCGGCAAGATCGCGGTTAAGATTCTTCAATAATTTTTTCCGCTTGGAAATTTCCTGATTCAGCTTGCTTTCCGCCGACTTTGCCCGAGCCAGAAACCGCTTTTCAACTTCTTTCTCCAAAAAATGCGCGTCCAGAGCTTCTGACAAAGTTTCAAAATCGCCCTGCGGAAAAATCTCCTCATCTCCTCTTCGCCTCTTCTCCCCTTCTCTAAACGGCGGAGCGTATTTATCGGCAATTTCCTGTCCCGCGCCGGAATTTTCCCGCAGTGAATCGAGAATAAAACCGTTTTCATCGAGCAGAAAAAGATTTGCCGAGCGTCCCGTAAGCTGGACAATCAGCGAGTAATTCTCGGTTTCCCCGATTTCAGTTTGAGCGACGAATGAAAAACTGATGATGCGTTCATCTTCTAATTTTTCGATTGACTGCAAAACGGCATTCGATAAGCGTTTCCGCAAAAACAGGACGAAAGGCGACGGGTTGCCCGTTTGCCTTTCCAAATCCTTGAGTCGTCTTTTTATGAGATAAATTCGCGGCGCGTTCGGTTCGACGCTGATGAAGAGATAACGCGAATCGGGCAGGCGAAAATCAATCGCCATTTGCAGGCGCGAGAGCGAAAAAATTTTGCCGAACTTTTGATTGCTTAAAAATGATTCGAGTTCGGCAGAGATTTTTTCTAAAGTCGTATTGTTCATTTAGTCAAAAGATTGCTAATAAATAGAAAATCCTGTAAGATTCTGTTCCAAAATTTTATTATAGGACAGAGAGCCGTTTTCTTCGACTAAACGGTCGAAAAACTCCCGCTTTCGATTTTTCGTTTTTGAGGTTTAGTCTGAAATGAAAGCAAAGATCACTTTTCTCAAAAAAACAATTCTTGCTAATCTACGACACAAATGGACAGTTAAAAATTTGGCACATAGCGTAGATGTTTCTCCGGCGCATCTGCAAAAACTGTTCAAAGAAGAAATGGGAATTTCACCAATTCAGTTTATCAAACAACTTCGCTTGGAAAAGGCGCGGAAACTTTTGGAGACCACTTTTCTGCGTGTGCAGCAGATCGGTTTTGAAGTCGGAATAACAGATCAGAGTTATTTAGACCGTGAGTTCAAGAAAAAATATGGCGCAACTCCGAATCAATATCGAGAGCAATTCAGGGAAAAACTCGAAGCAAAAAGACAAAATCCAATAAATGATAGTTTTGTCCAATAAATGATAGTTTTGTCCAATAAAAAAGTATTGAATAAACAAAATTGTTAGCGGATAATCAAGGCTGTAAATTCTTTACAATTCAAGTTCGGCGGCTTTCGCCTATGGATGCGGCGACGCATAGACCGTTTAGTTGAAGCAACCTTTTAAACTATAGGAAAAAAATCAAAATGAGAAAAATCGACAGATCATCTTTACAAATTCCTTTTGGCAGAAAACTTTTGTCGCTGTGTATATTCATTATGCTTCTTGGATTAGGAAGCGCTGCATTTTCCGCCTTATTGAAAGGCAACTCTCAAAACGCAGAAAATAACTTGGCAAGTAATACTAAGCCTCAAAGTAAGCAAGCTAAAGCAAGCTGTTGCGGAGCGGCACAGCCGGATAATGTCGTTCAAACTTACACTTTGGTTGGGTCTTATTACAGTTTAAAGAACGGTCAGGAAACAACCTTGATGTTTAATAATAAGGGACCTGAACCGCTAATCGTTAACCCGGCTTTCTTTACTTTGAGCGGTGAAAGATTGGATTTTCCGGCTTTCACAATTCCGGCGGCTTCTTATCAGGAAGTTGATTTGCGTGTTCTGCTGGCAAACTATCTGCCGCAGTTTGCAGAAGGCAGTTTGCAGGTAACTCATCAAGGTATGCGATTACAACTCGGAGCGCAGTTCAAAATTCTCAAACAAGGAATGCTCTTTGACGAGCAGTTTGTAACACCGGAAACGAGATTTCCGTCAGGGAAAATGGAAAGCGTTTGGTGGTTGCCTTCGCCGCAGAGTAAAACGAAATTCATCATTTCAAACACAACGGACGCGCCGGTTACGGCAATCGTCAAAGTTGACGGAACTGCGCCGCGCCAACAACAACCGGCGACGATTCAATTAAATCCGCATCAAACCCGCGTGTTGGATATATTGCGTGATTTGGTTGGTCAAGAAAACGGCGGAACGATTCAGAAGGAAGGCGGCATCTCGATTACGCATACAGGAACACCCGGAGCGATTCTTGCCCGAATGCTCATTTCAAAGGAAAGCACCGGCTATTCGTCTGTTGTGAATTTCACCGACCCGACAACGCCGCGTTCATCAAAACTCAACGGCGGCGGTTTGCGGCTGGGCTCTATTGATGATGATGAACTTAATCAGATTGTTGTCGCCAGAAATGTAGGAAGCGAACCAACGACAGTGCGGGGGCGTGTTCCTTATACAAATGATAATGGCGATGTTGTGTTTATTAATATTCCTGAAATTCAATTAAATTCTAATGAAGTCGGAACACTTGACGTGAAGCGAGCTATTGAGCAGGCAAATGTCCCCGCGAGCGTTACGTTCGCCGGACTTGAGCTTGAATACACAACCGCTCCCGGCAGCGTTGTAATGAATGCCTTGAGCGTGAGCAGAAGCGGCAAACAGGTATTTCAAGTGCCTCTGCTTGATCCGCAACGGATGCCGAGCAGCGCGGGCGGTTTCCCTTGGAAAGTTGACGGCGATTACACAACAGTAGTATTTATCAAAAATGAAACCGACACTCCGAAAAAGTATGTCGCCGATTTGATTTTTGAGGGAGGCGGCTATTCTTTGGGGGTTAAGGAAATTAAAGCCGGGCAAACTATCGCGATTGATTTTAAAGAACTGCGGGACAACCAGACGCCGGATTCGATAGGTAATATAATTCCGCTCGACATTGAACGCGGGCAAATAGCATGGACGATGAAGGGCAGGGAAAGTAATTCGGTCAGCGGACGTTCCGAACAAGTTAATACCGTCAAAGGCGTCAGCAGCACCTACGCTTGTTACAACTGTTGTCAGAATAGCTTTTTCGATGGTTGGGTGACGCCTTCGGATGTGTATAGTTCTTTTGGAGATATATCACAGTTTCAAGCCAGACAAAGAGATACCAACTGCTACGGCTATATGCTGCCCGAGCGCAGCGCCGACATAGCTTATTTTACCAGTTCCGATTACGACGTTGCTTGGATTACCTATTACGGCTCAGC
>DATHTS010000640.1:0-4447 GCA_035462935.1 Pyrinomonadaceae bacterium | reverse complement strand
CTTGTTTCGGTCGCGCAGCCAATGATAATCATCTTTTAGCTCGATACCGTGAATTTTCGTAATCTTCGTCTCTTTTTTTGCAACCGGTGGTTTCATATCTGTCTGGGCAGCGATGACCGCGCTGCCGATAAAAATGACAATAAATGCCAAAGCAAAAACGTAAAACATTTCTCTCATTTTGCCAAACTCCTCTTTTGTATTTTTCGGGAATAATTTATCCATTTTTGCGAGATAATTTAATATACTGCTTTTGTTTTATCTTATCAATTTGTCTTAAATGTCTTTATTCTTCAGCTATCTTTTCGCCATGAAGCTTTGCATCCGGCGCGCCTGCTTCTGCCGCGGCATTCTCTATTTCCGCATTGATTTTGCCGCCGATGAGGATTGCCACGCCGGTCAGGTAAAACCAGAGCATCAGGATGATGACCGCGCCGAGAGAGCCGTAAGTAACGCTGTAGGTATCGAAATGGCGAAGATAAAAGCGGAATAAAACCGAAACAAGCAGCCAAAGGATTACGCCGACAATTGAACCGGGCGTAATCCAATACCATTTTTGGTCGAGCACATTTGGCGAGAAATAATAAATCAGCGCGAATGCGAACAGTACAAATGCCAAAACGACCGGCACTTGCGCGATAACCCAGAAAGCGGCGTAACGGCTGCTTTGATTGAAATAAACGGCTATTTGCTCGCCAATCTCACCGCCGTAGAGCAAAAGCAAAAGCGCGGAAAGGATTAATACGGCTAGGGCGAGAGTCAGCACGACTGCGGACAAACGCACTCTCCAGAACGGACGCGCTTCCCTTACGCCGTACATTGCGTTGAGCGCCTCGGTAATCGCGCCCATTCCCGAAGAAACAATCCACAGCGCAGTCAGAATCCCGAAGGAAAGCTTTGCGCCATCGGCGTTTTCTGCGATTTCGTCAACCGTCGTATAGATTAACTGCGAAGCGCTGTAAGGAAGGAGTTGACTAAGATTGACGAGCAGTTTGGCGCGCATCTCGATGCCCGATTCCGCGAAAAAGCCGAGTATCGTAATCAAAAACAGCAGCAGCGGAAAGATTGCGAGCAAAAAATAGAAGGAGAGCGCCGCCGCGTGGGTCAGCAAAGTCCCCTGATACATTTCCAGCCACACGCCCCGCCCCAACTCACGCCACGTCAAACCGCCGAGTTTCCAGATGGACGCCCGCTCTATCGGAGATTCTGTGTTTTTTTCCTCAACTGTTTCCATTCCAAACCCGTTTCAAAGCATCATTCTGCTACTAATTAAAAAGTTTACTATTCCGAGCCTTTTAATAAAAGAGGTTTGGGCAATGTATTTCTATAATCAGAAAAAAGAACCGATTATCAGTAGATCACGAAAAATAAAAGCTGGCGTTTACGCTGGGAGCGCAGGCGGCTCGCCTGCATTGAGCGCGATAGCGCGAAAACTGAAGTTTAATCAGAGAAGCGTTTGATTAAACCTAGGCTACGTTGCTGTCGCAACGTTTGCAGGCGAGCCGCCTGCGCTCCAGTCGCCAAGCAGCTTTTTATTTTCCAAGAACTCATTTCGTGATCTACCGATTATTTTTAGTTGGATATATTTTTGTTATAGTGCTTATATCCTTTTCCGGGTTTATTTCCAATTTGAGAGGTAAGAACAGTGGCTGAAAATATTGTCACCGGTATGAACATTGCGGAAACCGAAAAAAAAGTTGATGAAATGAGCGAGGCGGAAATTCTCCGGCGCATTGTCGAACTTGGCTTTGACGGAGATTGGCAGCTTTACCAACAATTTTGCGAAAAGCTGCGCAGCGGTTTGCCCGAAGGAACAGGCGTTGCGCTTCGCGGGAGTGTGGTGACGAATGAACGCTACGAGGACGGAGAGCCGTTTGACGCGAAAGGTGATAGAACGAGCGATTTGGATGTGGCTTTAATCGGCGACGAGGCGCGTAAAATGTGGGATGACGCCGAGTATTATATTCCGCTGCTCCACACAAAACCCCTCGGCGACGAAACGGCTCACATCGCCCCCGCGCTCGAACCGCTTCGCAGAGAGCTTCAAGAAATGGTCGGGCGTCCCGTGCATTTTCAGGCGACGGCTGATTTTATAATGTTCGTCCGCGACGTTTTGATGAGTCAGCCTTATTTTATGATTATCGAGCCTGAAGAAACCGTATAAATTTTAATTTTATCTACCGATTTTTAATGATTCTCAAACTTTTGAGCTACAACATTTGTTTCGGCGGGCGCGAACGCCAAAAGCAGATTGCAGAGACGATAAATTCTATCGCGCCCGACACGGTTGTTTTTCAGGAAGCGTCCGACCCAAAAGTAATAGAAAATCTAAGCCGCGAGTGCGGAATGCCGCATTGGGGCGCGCGTGAGGGGCATTCGGTCGGTTTTATGAGCCGCCTGGAAATTGAATATTACGAATGGCATTATCCCGAAGTTGCCAGACACGCATTTTTAGAAATCCAGCTTGCCGGAAGCGAAGCGCGAATTTTCGGACTTCATTTGAGCGCGCGTTTTTCCAAATGGAGCGAGCGGCGGAGGCATCGGGAAATTCAGGCTCTGCTCAAAAGCATCGAGCGGCATCAGCACGGTTTTCACGTTCTGGTCGGCGATTTTAACACGCTCGCGCCGGGCGAACTGTTTAATCTTCCATTAATGCCGCTCTGGATTCGCGGGCTGATCTGGCTGTCAGGAAACGATATTCGGCGCGATACGATTCAAACGATTCTTGACGCCGGATACGCCGATGGCTTTCGTCGGCTTTATCCCGACGATAAAGGCTACACATTCCCCGTCTGGCAGCCTCACGTCCGTCTGGATTATATCTTTCTGCCTGCCAGATACGCTGACTGTTTGCAATCCTGCGAAGTTATCAAAAATCCGCCGATTGTCACCGAAGCATCAGACCATTTTCCGCTTTTATCTTTTTTGGAATTTGAAGACTGTAAATAGATTAAGACTGTTTCTGATGTTATGTCATCGCCAGAATAATTTTCCGCTCGCCGGAAAACGGCATTCGTCCGTGTGCCGTCAATAGATTGTCCAGAATCAAAATATCGCCCGCCTTCCGAGGAAAAATTACCATTTCGTCGTGCAAAATTCGGCGAATATGCTTGAGCTTTAAAATATCGAATGGCGTGCCGTCGCCGAAAAAAGAATTAAGGCGAAATTAAACCGGTTTTCATCTTTTTCGTCTAAAAATATATGTTCGAGTATTTACATTTTCGATTATTTAATCAAAAAAGTCTGATGAAAAGAAAAATTTTCCTCAATTTTTATTTTTTGTAATCCAACGGACAGACGTAATAAAAAAATATCACTTATATTTAAGCGATGTTGTGAAAATTTTTGCTTGACAGGGAGAATTGTTTTTTGCCATTATAAGCTGTTCATTCTTAAAGGCTTCTTATGATTCAAACGTTGAAACAGGAATTATTTGATATTAATTTTAATAATAATTCGGTAGATAGTAATTTTTGTTTATCGGCTTTTACCCAGGAAGTCGAAAATGCTCGCACCGACCCTCGAATAACTTATCCCTGTTATAAATCATTTGACGAATTTATTGATGTCGAGAGATTAAAATCCCTGGACGGTTATATTACCGACCAAATAAAACAACACGCTGCCGCCAAAGCCGAAGAGTATTTTTTAAATGCTTATCGCTTGGACGTTTCGAGTTCGTATCAGCCGGGAGCGCGGGAAATCTGGCTTTCGCGTCCGAAATTTGTGCGGTCTTTTGAATACGACGAGCTAGATAAAACGGAGAATTGGGAGCGAGCGGCGGAAGCGGAAAATTTCCCGCTTTTGATGGATTTTATCGAGACTTTGCCGTTTAAGGCATTTGGGAGAATGCTGATTATTTATGATGACGCGCCGCGAGCCGTTCCCGCGCACCGCGACCATCTGGAGACGGAAACTTGTCACGAATTTATATGGCTTCGAACTAATCTGAAAAAGCCTTTTTTTATGTTGAATCATAAAACCGGCGAGAAAAAATATGTCGAATCATACAGCGTCTGGTTTGATTCCGTAAATCAGTTTCACGGCGTTGACGCGCAGGAAGGCTTTTCGTTCAGCATCAGAATTGACGGCGTTTTTTCGGATGAATTTAGAAAACGAATTCCGATTCCCGCTTATAATCGCGCATCAACTCCGGCACTGTGGGTGTGTATCGAAAGTAAAAAATTCTAAAGCAGCAAAAGATAAAACAAGTTATGGATTTAGTAAAAACAGAACAAACAATAGAAAGAGACGTGATTCAAATTGACACTAGCAGTGGCGAATCTGAAATTGATTTCGGCGAATATTCGGAAACGGTCGAAGTAGATTCGCGCATAAAATATCCTTCTTATAAATCGTTTGACGAATTTATCGATCTGAAGCGGCTGCGCTCGCTCGACGGTTATATCACGCAGCGAATCAAGCGGCATATTCAGGCGCAGCAGGAGCT
>DATHTS010000639.1:0-12222 GCA_035462935.1 Pyrinomonadaceae bacterium | reverse complement strand
CGAAGCTATTCCCCTAAACTATGCGGGAACGACTCCAACCTATAATATTTCGACAACTGGTAATGTAAATACACAGGGGCTGACAGCAATTCAAGTTTGCGGTACTACAACCTGCATCAATACAACCGATCTTGCGCGCGCAAACGCTTTGCGCTATTTTCTGGGCGGCATTATCGGTAGTGCTTCGAGAACGGTAAATCTGGCGAGCATCGAGCAGGGATATACTTTTGGTCCTTCAATCGAGCCGATCAATTATGAAGTCTATTCGGCTTATGTTTCTGATCAATGGAGAATCAGACAGGATTTAACTCTTAATCTCGGGCTGAGATACGAATTGTATACACCGATTCAGTTGAGACCCATTTACCTGGAACCTTCAATTACCGATCCAAATAATATAGGCGCGAGTATTACCAATCCAACTGGCGTGCTTCAAATTGTTGGCGGCAATGCAGGTAAACCGGGCAAGCTTTTCAATGCTGATAAAGATAATTTCGCGCCGAGCATCAGCTTTGCTTACTCGCCGAAATTGGAAAGAGGACTCTTTGCAAGATTGTTGTCGGGCAATACAGTTCTTAGAGGCGGATTCCGCATCAATTATATTAATGACGAGTATCTTAAATCACCATATACCCTTACTGCGGGTAATCGTGGTTTAGGCGCTGTAACAATCGCGGCAAGAGATGAAAACGGATTAACCAATGTTAGATCGAGCTTAACTCCGCGAGCCGGATTTAATCCTTTACCGGATTTCACAGTTCTTCCAACAGTTCCTCAATTGCCGATGACCTTTGCTCAATTCAATGCGAATGCCGGTAATGTAGGACAGCTATTCGGAGTTGATCCTAATCTCCAACTTGGACGAGTTTATGAATGGAACGTCGGCATTCAGCGAGAAATCGGCTGGGGCAATATTCTTGAACTTAGATATGTCGGAAACAGAAGCAACGATCTTATCCGAACTACCGACTACAATGAAATTGACATCAGAAACAATGGCTTTTTGAACGATTTCATTCGGGCACAAGGCAACTTGTCTGCAACCGACGCCGAGCGCACGAGATTGATAAATGCTTGTGTGGCTGGCGGCGGAACGGTTACAAATTGTACGAATCAAGTTAACACGTCACTTCCGAGAAGCGCCGCTTTTAATGCCGCCGTTCCCGGAACTGTGCAATTGCCTGTTCTTAACCAGCTTACGAGCAGCGCGGCGGTATTGAGAAGCACGACTTATATTCCCCTTCTTGAAACCGGACAAGCGGGCGCTTTTGCACAAAACCTTATAATTCAGGGATTGCGCGGCGGTGTTACCTTCCAGCAAAATCCGAATCTTTTCATTTCTGAAATCGTAACGAATGCCGGCAGACAGAATTACAATGCTCTGCAAGCCGAAATTCGTCGCCGTTTTAGAAATGGACTCTCTTATCAGGTAAATTACACCTTCCAGAAAACTTTGACTGACATTCCCGATGACAGTCAAAACCGTCAGGGTGAGTTGCAGGATTCTTCTAATCCCGATTTAAACTACGGTCGTCCCGATTATGATAGAACTCATACGGTAAACGCCAATATGATTTATGAACTTCCCTTTGGCAGAGGAAAACGCTTCCTCAATCAAGGCGGCTGGGTTAATCTGATTTTCGGCGGTTTCCAGTTCTCTTCAATCGTTAATTTGAGTTCGGGTCCGCCGCTGGCGATCATTGACCCGCGCGGCACGTCCTCGATTGCTTTCAAATCAGGTCGTCAATCTGCTACCAGCAGTTTAACGCACGATGAAATTAAAAAACTGACCGGAGTATTCGATACTCCGAACGGAAGATATTTCATTGACCCGAAAGTGTTATGCGCGACGGCGACCGCTCCTAATCAACCGACGCTGACTTGCTTTGATTTGAATCAAGCGCTTCCGGCTGGATACACATTGACAAGCGTTCGCGGCGCAAGCCCGATTGGAACAGCCCCGTTTCCGGGACAAGTTTTCTTCTTCAACAATGCAGGCGAAGTAGGAAACTTGCCGAGAAATTTCCTGAACGGATTACCGTATCTGAATTGGGATGCCGGATTAAGTAAAAACATTCGGTTTACGGAAAGCATGAGACTGCAACTGCGAATGGAAGCCTTCAATGTTTTGAACTATCAGGTTCCGTTTTTCGCAGCGGATCTCAATGTCAACAGCACCAGCTTTGGTCGTATAACCTCGACTTACAACACACCGCGAATAATTCAATTCGGCGCGCGTTTTGATTTCTAAGAATTAAATTTTTAGAAAACTTAAAAACTAATAGGATGTCTTCGGAAATGGAGACATCCTTTTTTAACGCAAAAATTCAATTTGTGTCATAATCTCCTAAAAATACAAATAATTCTCATTAAATTGAATATTCAATTTTTTGAACATTTTTAAGGGCTTATAGGTTTATAGAATTGCAGGAAAATCCAAAATTTCCGATTTTTGCATTTCCATTTATCCAAAATCAGCAATTTTATCCTTATCCCGCCAAATAAAAAAATTCTCCTCTTAAGTTAAATCGCCAAACAACTGAAATGGATGCTTACGGCATATACTTTGCGCTCTTAATAAAGTGAAAGTATTAGGCAGCGCACGTTTTATTCAATAAATTGAACAACCGATTTCAAGCAAAGTTTTCTTTGAAAAATCAACTTTCACGACAACTGGATTCGGTGAAAAACTGCCTGTCATTTGAGAATTCTCCAATTAAATTTTGGCGTAAACAGCGTCAAAATTTTGGAAGTTAAATTCATGGAGAAAGCTAGAAAAATTATAAAAAATGGAGAAATTGTATGAGCAAACTTTTAGTTAGTTTCCTGTTAGTTTTCATTTGCGCCACTTGTTTTTTTGCGCAACAAACAACAGGTAGTCTTGTTGGAACTGTGTCCAGCCCCGATGGTGTTTTGCCCGGCGCTACAGTTACTGCAACTGACCAAAAAACCGGCAAATCGCTAACGGTTGTAACAAGTGAATCCGGCAGTTTCCGATTTCAGCAGTTGGAATTCGGAGATTACAGAGTCACGGTTACCGCTGCCGGTTTTAAGACCTTTATTGCCAGCGATGTCAAGATTGACATCGGGCGCGAGTATTCATTAAACCCGCAATTGGAAGTCGGACAGGTTACAGAAGAAGTAACTGTTGTTGCCGGAGCGGAAGCGATCAATTCGACAAATGCCGAACTGAGCACAACCATCAGCCAGGAGCAAATCAAGGAGCTTCCGCTGAATGGTCGCAATCCGCTTTCGCTTCTTAACTTGATTGCGGGAGCCAACGCGACGACCAGCTCGATAAACGGACAAAGATCTTCATCGACAGATTATCGTCGGGACGGATTGAATGTTCAGGATAATTATATTCGAACCGGCGGATTTGTATCGGATCAGCCGACGGTAGACGATACCGCCGAGTTTACGGTAACGACGCAGAATGCGGGAGTAGAAACCGGCGGCGGATCGTCACAGGTACAATTGGTTACGCCGCGCGGAGGTAAAGAATTCCACGGAGCGTTATATGCGTTTAATCGCAACTCTGAATTTACCGCCAATTCCTTTTTTAATAACTTAAACGGCATTGACAAACCGTTTTTGAATCGTAATCAATACGGGGGCAGCATCAGCGGACAGGTTCCGTTTTTCAATTTTGGAGAAGGCGGTCCGATGTTTGTCAAAGACAAAGCGTTTTTCTTTTTCAATTACGAAGCATTTCGTCTCGCCCAGCAGGTAACAGCTACTGGAACGACTCTGCTTCCGGCAGCGCGAAACGGAAATTTCACTTATGTAAACAGTGCCGGACAGCAGGTAACGATAAATGTATTAAGCGGGACCGGATTAACATCGCCGCTGACAACAGCGCAGGGCGGAGTGCTTACAGTAGATCCGATAATCCAATCGCGCCTTTTGAACAACCTTCCGACTGAAGCTAATGGAGTTACGACCGGAATTAATTTTACGCAGAATACCAGCTTTTTACGTAAAGACCCAAGAACGAGAAACTCATATACGGGACGATTTGACTACGACATAAATGATCTAAACACATTTAATTTCGTTTATCGTCGTAATGACGATACAGATGCCCGCACGGATATTGCTTCCGGTTTTTCGCCTATTCCGTTTGTAAATACAGTAGGTCCGACCGATTTCTTTGCCGCAGCATACAGAACGACAATCGGCAGCAGATTTACAAATGAAATTCGCGGAGGGTTCCAGGATTCAGGTCTTCTTTTTGACGAGGGCGATTCTGTTCCCGATGATTTCTTAATTGGAAACCTCCTTTTGGTTACTAATCCTGAAGGTACTTTCCGCACGCAGGGACGTAATACGAAATATCGAAATATTCAGGATAATGCTTCTTATATTTGGGGTAATCACTCATTTCGATTTGGCGGACAAGCTGAATTTCAGGAAGCTGTTCCTCTGAATTATGCGGGAACAACTCCAACCCTTAATATTTCGACAGCCGCGAATCCGAACACGCCGGGACTGACCGCTACACAAGTTTGCGGAACCACAACATGTATCAATACAACCGATCTTGCTCGGGCAAACACGCTGCGCTATCTTCTGGGCGGAATTATCGGCGGAGCAACAAGAACGGTAAATCTGGCGAGTATCGAACAAGGTTATACCTTCGGTCCTGCAATTGAGCCGATTAACTATGAAATTTATTCGGCTTATGTTTCGGATCAATGGAGAATCCGTCCGGAATTAACCTTAAATCTCGGTCTTAGATACGAGCTTTACACGCCGATTAATGTTAAGCCTATTTACTTGGAACCGATAATCACGGATCCAGATAATATAGCTGCCAGCATTATCAATCCGAATGGCGGGCTTCAAGTTATCGGCGGCAATGTCGGTAAACCGGGTCAATTTAACAACCCGGATAAAGATAACTTTGCGCCGAGCATCAGCTTTGCTTATGCGCCGAAATTGGAAAGAGGATTATTCGCAAGACTCCTGTCGGGCAATACAGTTCTCAGAGGCGGGTTCCGCATCAATTATGTTAATGACGAGTATCTTAAATCACCCTTTACGCTCGGTACGGGAAATGCCGGTTTGGGGTCTCAGGTAATTCAGGCGAGAGATGCAAACGGCTTAACTACTGTTAGATCGAGTTTAACTCCGCGTCCCGGATTTGATCCTTTACCGGATTTCACAGTTCTTCCAACTCTTCCTCAGTTGCCGATGAGCTTTGCTCAATTCAATGCAAATGCCGGAAATGTCGGACAGCTCTTTGGCGTTGATCCTAATCTGCAGCTTGGACGAGTTTATGAGTGGAACATCGGTATTCAACGAGAAATCGGCTGGGGCAATGTTCTTGAACTTAGATATGTCGGAAATAGAAGTAACGATCTTATTCGTACGGTTGACTACAACGAAGTTGACATCAGAAACAATGGCTTTTTGAATGATTTCATCCGGGCACAAGGAAACTTAGCTGCAACCGATGCTGAACGAACGACAAGAATTAACGCTTGTGTGGCTGGCGGCGGAACGGTTACAACTTGTACGAATCAAGTTAACACGTCACTTCCGAGAAGCGCTGCTTTTAATGCGGCTGTTCCCGGGACTGTGCAATTGCCTGTTATCAGCCTAGCTACCAGCAGCGCAGCTGTTTTGAGAACCAGCTCTTATATCACTCTTCTTGAAGCCGGACAAGCCGGGGGGTTTGCACAAAACCTTATACTTCAGGGTTTGCGGGGTGGCATTACGTTCCAGCCAAATCCGAACCTTTTCATTTCTGAGATTGTATCGAATGCCGGAAGAATGAACTATAATGCGCTGCAAGCCGAAATTCGCCGTCGTTTCAAAAACGGATTGTCTTATCAGGTAAACTACACTTTCCAGAAAACTTTGACTGACATTCCCGATGACAGTCAAAATCGTCAGGGTGAGGTGCAGGAAAACAGCAATCCCGATCTTAATTACGGTCGTCCCGATTATGACAGAACGCATACGATCAACGCCAATATGATTTATGAATTGCCTTTCGGTAAAGGAAAGCGTTTCTTAAATCAAGGCGGTTGGGTAAACTTGCTTTTCGGCGGTTTCCAGTTCTCTTCAATTGTTAATTTGAGTTCAGGACCGCCGCTGGCGATCATTGACCCGCGCAGCACATCCTCCATCAATTTCAAATCGGGACGTCAGTCAGCTACCAGCACTCTGACAGCCGCTGAAATCAAAAAACTGACCGGAGTATTCGATACTCCGAACGGAAAGTATTTCATTGATCCGAAAGTGTTGTGCGCGACGGCAACCGCCCCCGGACAACCGACGCTGACTTGCTTTGATTTATATCAAGCGCTTCCGGCTGGATATACGTTGTCAAGCGTTCGCGGAGCAAATCCGATTGGTCAAGCACCGTTTCCGGGACAAGTTTTCTTCTTCAACAAGGCAGGAGAGGTAGGAAACTTACCGAGAAACTTCCTGAACGGATTGCCGTATCTGAATTGGGATGCGGGTTTAAGTAAAAACATCCGGTTTACGGAAACGATGAGACTGCAATTGCGTGCGGAAGCCTTCAATGTTTTGAATGTGCAGGTTCCGTTTTTCAGTGCGGACTTGAATGTCAACAGCACCAGCTTTGGTCGCATTTGTTCGACTTCTACGACCTGTACTTACAATACGCCGCGAATTCTACAATTCGGCGCGCGTTTTGATTTCTAGAAACTTAAATTTTTAGAAAACTTAAAAACTTATAGGATGTCTTCGGAAATGGAGACATCCTTTTTTTAAATTGTTAAAATGAAATCTTGCTATTATCAATAAAAAGGAAAGATAATTGAATTTAGTTTGTGCTGAAAAAGCGACACTCGACCGGTTGAATATATTCTTTCAAACACAAGCTAAAAGATTTTTCAGCAAAGAAGAGAATAACTATTTCAAGCATAAATACTACCTTCGAGTTTCTGAGATTTGCTTCGGCAGCTTATGTCTAATTTAACTTCTCTCGATCAACTTCATTCGATTATGCCGCTCGGCGCGGGCGATTTGATTGACCGGGCAGTCCGCTTTTATCGCAAAAATTTCTGGACGTTTGTCTGGATCGCCGCGCCGCCCATTTTAGCCGGGACTCTGTTTTCCATTCTCTGGACAATGCTCGGGCGCGAGTTGTTTTCCGTCGGTTCGACGACCGACCCGGATATGCTCGGTTTTTATTACCTTTTCACGTGGTTCGGCAATATGGTGATCTGGATGATCGAGATGGTGGCGACTTTTACGGTGATGGGCGGAGCGTCGCGCAATTTCGTGCGCCATCTGCTTTTCGGCGAGCCGATTACATTCCGCGAAACTTATAAAAACGTCCAAAAATGGTTTTTCGGCTTGCTCACGGCTTCGACCATAATCACTCTTCTGCTCGGCGTCGGCGGCACGACCATTTTTTATTTAGGTCTGATTTTTGCGACAATTCTTGTGATGATTGCGATAGCTGCGTTCAGCTTCGCGCCGTTTATCGCTATTATTGTTTCGGTGTTTTTGGTTTTGGCGACGGGTTTCGGAACGCTCTGGCTGATTTTTTTAATCGTGTCGCGGTTTGCCTACGTTCCGCAAGTGATGCTGGTCGAAGGACAGAGCGTTTTTTCGGCAATCGGCAGAAGCGCTTCGCTGGCAAGCGGAAATGTAAAACGACTGGTCGCGCTTTTTGTTTTTACGACCGTTGCGACATATTCGGCGCTGGCGATTTTATATATTCCGCTGAGCTGGTATGCGTGGGCAAACGGCGTCCAGTTTTTCAGCTTCGTCCCGGACGCGATTCCGGCTTGGTATGAAATCTCTTATCAGGTAATCTCGCAGGTGAGTTTGATTTTACTGATTCCGGTGTGGATGATTGGTCTGTGTCTATTGTATGTTGATGAACGAGTCCGGCACGAAGGCTATGATATTGAACTAATGGCGGCGCGGCGTTTGGGCGAAATTCCCGCCGTGCCGCAAACATACATTAATCCGCTGCAGCCGGCTTTGTCGCAGCAGCCTTTGCCGAAACCGCCGCAAAAGCAGAAATCTTCGATCACGACGCTTGGATTAAAATGAAAATGTCTGACTTCTCAAATCATTTTCGGAAAATTTTCTCCAGCCTTTTTTTAACGGCTGTGTTGTGTTTTTTTCAATTTTCCGTTCAGGCGGCGACGCTTGATGAATACGAGGAAAAAATTCATTCGGCGCAGATTTCGCTAGCCGAGCTTCTATCACACGAATTAGAAACCGATACAAAGGAATACGCCGAGTTTGAGCGGGAAAAGCTGGCAGAAATCCGCAATTCTCTTCCCGCTCAGGAAACTATCGAGTGGCAAGGTGCGAGCGTCGAAACGGGAAATCAATGGTTGTTGGAAAAGCTGGATGCGTTTGAAAAAGAGGCAAAAGATTCAGTCAAGCGCGAGCAGATTTTATATGAAATCAGCGAGCGGCTCGACGCAATCGAGCAAAAGTTGACGGAACTCGAAAACGCCGCTGAATCAGAACGCACAAAAGACGAGGACAAGCGCAAGCTGTCGGAAATTCTGCGCCGCGAGGAATATCAAAAACCGGGAGATAAGGAGGAGAGCCTTTTTCAAAGACTTTACCGCGAATTTCTTGATTGGCTTATCCAAATGTTCCCTCGCCCGAATGTGCCGGAAGGCGCGGCGAGCGGCTTCGGGTCATTTTCCTTTGTTTTGCAAATTCTGCTTTACGCTCTAATTTTGGGAATTATCGGTTTTTTAATCTTTAAATTCGCGCCGTTTTTCGCGCAAAAATTTCGCGGTCGGGAAAAGAAGGAAAAGAAAGAGCGCGTTATTCTGGGCGAAAAGCTCGCGGCTGACGAAGACGCGCAGAGTCTTTTTACGGAAGCCGAGCGGCTGGCGCGAGAAGGCAATCTGCGGCAGGCGATTCGCAAAGGCTATGTCGCGCTCTTGTGTGAATTGAGCGACCGGAAAATCATCGGCTTGGCGCAGCACAAGACAAACCGCGATTACCTGCGCGACGTTCGCAAACGCCGCGAGCTTTACGAAAATATGAGCGGCTTGACCAATAATTTCGAGCGTCACTGGTATGGATTTGACGAGGCGAATGAAAAAGATTGGGAGGAATTTAGAAACGGGTATAAAGGAATTGTAGGCAGTTGGCAGCGGCAGTAGGCAGTTTGTTCTTTTAACGAGGAGAGAACTAAAATAACAAGATATTGTAATACGAAAAAGCTTCCGCTCAGATAGACTAAAACTGCTAACTGCCTACACAAAGTATGCGACAAAGACTCTTAATTTTTCTTGGCTTGATTTTCCTGACCGTTTTGCTCATCGGGCTGAACGCGGCATCTTACGTGCAGAAGGAAAAAGTGCCGGATACGGAATTTAATCCGAATCGCTCGACCTTCAATACGGGCGCGACCGGCACGCGCGCTTTTTACGATTTGCTGGCGGAAACCGGCAGAAAGGTAACGCGCTGGCAGGAGCCGCCGTCCGCGCTTTCTTCCAGCGGCGCGAACAAACCTTCGACTTTTATTATCATCGGACCGATACGGCGCGAATTCACAGACAATGAAGCGACACAGCTTTTGAACTGGGTTTCCGCAGGCGGAAAGCTCGTCATCATTGACCGCGAACCGCCCGCAAATTTGATTACGACCACGGCGAATTACAGTGTTTCCATCATTCCCGAAAAAGAGCCGCTGCCGCTCAATATTGATCCGTCCAACCAAAATCAAATGACGGCGAATACGCAAGCCGCCAAACCTGTGCAGCTAACAATATTTACTAAAAGCATCAACGCCGTTCAGCCTTCGCGCTCTGCTTCGACGGTTAATTTCGAGCGTTTCCCGGAAGATTACGCAAATGAAAAGAGAATTATCACAGCGCCTGCTCCTCAGAATTACCCCGAGCCGAAAGCGAGTGAAGATTACGAAGAACCGCCGAGCGCGAACGCGCCGGCAAACAGCAACAAGAATTTTGAAATAATGGAAGCGCGAACGCCGATTCCGATTGAATCGGGAAGCGAAAACAATACCGGTTCGCCGCCCCCGCAAATTATAACCGGGGCGGAAGATGAAATAACCGAATCGCCCGCCTTGCTCGCGCCGGTCGCGCATCTGGCGAATAACGAGAAAACGCTTTTGGTTGACGTTTCTTTCGGTTCGGGACAGATTGTTTTTCTGACCGACCCGTTTATCGTTTCCAACGGCGGCATCAGCTTGGTTGACAACGCGCAAATCGGCATCAACACGGTCGCTTCGCGCGAAGGCGTTATCGCCTTTGACGAGTATCATCAAGGCTACGGCGCAAATGAAAACCGTCTCTTGCAGTATTTCGCCGGAACGCCGGTCGTCGCAATTTTTCTGCAATTGGCAATTTTGATCGGCTTGATTCTGCTTTCGCAAAGCCGCAGATTCGCGCGCCCACTGCCTGCCGACGAGCCGAATCGTCTTTCCAAGCTCGAATACGTCGCGGCGATGGCGGAGCTTCAGCGGCGCACAAAGGCTTTCGATCTGGCGCTGGAAAACATCTATTCGGATTTTCGGCGGCGCGTTTCGCGGCTGGTCGGAGTTGATAATTTCACGGTTTCGCGCAAAGAATTGGCGCGGCTTTTAGCCGAGAGATTGAATGCGGATGAATTTGAAATTTACAATCTGATGCGCCAATGCGTGAACATCATTCACGGCGAGCCGACCAATAAAAAAGAGATTTTGAGTTTGACGAGCCGCTTGCGCGAGATTGAGGAAAAATTGGGATTAAAACGCAGCCGAAAGCAGATTTTTAGAAAATAAGCCTGTTTTCGACCGGAGCGCAGGCGGCTCGCCTGCATTGAGCGCGGCAGCGCGAAAAAGTAGGTTTAGATAAAGAAGCGTCCGATTAAACACTTTTACGTTGCTCTCGCAACGTTTGCAGGCGAGCCGCCTGCGCTCCCAGCGTAAAATGATGCCGATTTCCGCGCTAATTTTATTGATTCTGCTCTTTCTCATCACCAGCGCGATTGGCGTTGTGACGGGCAGCAATTCGCTGATCACCGTTCCCGTGATGTTTCAGTTCGGTATTGATCCGAAAGTTGCTGTTGCGACAAATATGTTCGGCTTGACTTTTATGAACGTCGGCGCGACCATTCCGTTTTTGCGGCGCGGCGTGATTGATGTCAAAAAGGTTACGCCGTTAATATTTATTACATTAATCGCCTCGGCAATCGGCGCGGGTTTGGTTTTGCTGATTACGCCGCAAAACATCAAACTCTTTGTATCACTGGCGATGATTGTCGTGGCGGTTTTTACTTTGGTCAAACGCGATGCCGGAATTGCCGAAGTTGCGGAAATCTCGACCCGAGCCAAGGTTTTAACTTTCATTTTGACATTCGCGCTCGGCATTTACGGCGGGCTTTACAGCGGCGGTTACGTGACGATGCTGACGGCAGTTTACGTCGCGTTTTTCGGAATGACGTTCACCGAATCGGTAGCCTCGACCAAACTTATAAATATTTTTTCTTCCTTGATTGCCACGATTATCTTTATGTGGCAAGGTTTAGTAGATTATCGTTTGGGCGCGATTCTGGCAATCACAATGTTCATCGGAGCTTACGTCGGCGCGCATACCGTAACAAAGCTAAATGACTTGTGGCTGAAAAGGATTTTTTTAGTAGCGGTTTTTATTTTGGCGATAAAAACGATTCTTGATTTTATTTGAAAGTAAAAGATGTCAGATATCAGATGTCGGATGCTAGTGCTGACATCTGATATCTGACATCCGACATCTATGTTGAACTATACACCCGCGACCGTCGCGCATATTCAGAATGAGCTTCGCAAAGTCATTGTCGGACAGGACGAAGTTATCGAACAAATCCTTGTCGCCGTTCTTGCCGAAGGACACGCGCTACTCGAAGGCGTTCCCGGCACGGCGAAGACTCTAATGGTCAAAACGCTGGCGCAAATCATCGGCGCGCGTTTTGCGCGGATTCAGTTCACGCCCGATTTGATGCCGTCCGACATTACCGGAACGAATGTTTTTAATATGCAGAACTCGCAGTTCAGCTTGCGTCCGGGACCGATTTTTACGGACATTCTTCTCGCCGACGAAATCAACCGCACGCCGCCGAAAACGCAAGCCGCGCTGCTCGAATCAATGGAAGAACGCCAGGCGACGATTGACGGAAAACGCTACAAGCTTTCACCGATTTTCACGGTTCTGGCAACGGAAAACCCGATTGAATATGAGGGAACTTATCCTCTGCCCGAAGCGCAGCTTGACAGATTTT